>JAIDQV010000099.1 GCA_029062045.1 Clostridia bacterium | reverse complement strand
ATTATAAAATCAATTATCGAGCATCAAAATCCAACCTCCGTAGGTTTGGATACTGACTTTAGCCACCTCCCCGACGATATGAAAGAGGGGGTAAACAATTTCAAAAAAGCCGCCGCCGCGATTTATGAGTTTAACAAAAACATAATCGACGCGGTTTACGACGTCGTTCCTTCCGTAAAAGTTCAAATCGCCTATTACGAAAAGTACGGTGTCGACGGCATAAAGGCTTTCAAAAACACTATCGACTACGCTCACAAAAAAGGACTTATCGTCATTGCCGACTGCAAGCGCAACGACATCGGCTCAACAGCAAGTTGCTATTCTTCGGCTTATCTCGGTAAAACCGACGTCGGCGGAAAGAGCTTAAAAGCCTTCCCCGCAGATATGCTTACGGTGAACGGCTACCTCGGCTTTGACGGAATAAAACCCTTTGTAAACGATATCAATGCGAACAAAAAGGCAATCTTCGTTCTCGTCAAAACTTCAAATCCTTCCAGCGGAGAGCTTCAAAATTTGAAGCTGGAAAACGGCAAATACATCTACGAACAAATGGGCGAGCTTGTAAAGGAATGGGGCAAGGACAGCGTCGGTAAATACGGCTATTCACGCGTCGGCGCAGTAGTCGGCGCAACCCACCCCGAAGAGGCGGAAAGGCTCAGAAAACAGCTTCCTCACACCTTCTTCTTAATCCCCGGTTACGGTGCGCAGGGCGGCAGTGCCCAGATGCTTAAAGTGTGCTTTGATAAGCACGGTTTGGGCGGCGTCGTCAACTCTTCCCGCGGCATAATCTGTGCTTACAAAGATGCAAAATACGCAGGCTTAAACTATGCAAAGGCAGCCCGCGCAGCGTGCATCGATATGCAAAAAGACCTGTCAAATACCATAGGTAAAATGGGTAAGTAAAAAATTCAAAAACCCCGTTATTTCAAGCATATATGGGGGTCTATTGAAAAAATCGAGGCTAAAATGCAGGATTTTCTCTCAACCGTAAAGGATAATCACCCTATTGCGGAAAACATTTATATGATAACTTTGACCTTGCCCGAACATATCGAAGAAATTCACGGCGGGCAGTTCGTCAACCTCGCAACGGGCGATAATTCTATGTTGCTTCGCCGTCCCCTCGGCGTATGTAAATTAGAGGGCAACGATTTGTCCCTTTGCTACCAGATAAAGGGCAAGGGCACTAAAAAACTTACGCAAGCAAAGTCGGGTGATAAACTCAAAGTTTTGTTGCCACTCGGCAACTACTTTGACTTATCAAACTGCAAGTCTGTTGCGGTTGTCGGCGGCGGTGTCGGCATATTCCCGCTTATCGCAACTATTCGCGATAATAATGGCAAAGATTTTTATTCTTACTTGGGTTTCCGTAACAAAAACGCGGTGTGCCTTCTTGACGAGTTTAACTCTTGTAAAAAGCTCACCGTTACCACCGACGACGGAAGCTACGGCGAAAGGGGCAACGCGGTTCAAGCGTTTTTAAAGGATAATCCTAAAGTGGACGCAATAATTTCCTGCGGCCCGCCCGTAATGCTTAAAGCGTTAAAGCGCGAACTTCAAGAAAGGTCAATTAAAATTCCTTGCTTCGTATCTTTGGAAGAAAGAATGGGTTGCGGTATCGGCGCGTGCATTGTGTGCGTGTGCAAGACTTCTAATGGCGGCAACGCCCGCGTGTGCAAGGACGGCCCCGTCTTTGAAATAAATAAAGTAGAATTATAAAAAAAGGAGATTTTTTATGGAAACTGTAATTGCAAAAACTAAAAAGGGCCTTTTGGCGGCGTACATCATCATTCTAGTGTGCGGGGCAATAATATTTCTAAGCGGCATGGCGTTTATATTATTTGCTCCGTTAGAAGAAAAATTCGCGGGCGCGTACTTTCTTGTGTTAGGCGGTGTTTTTCTGGGGCTCGGAATCGGTTACACGGTTTATTTCGCCCGTTTGCCTAAAAACTGCATAACTTTTAAAGAAGGGAAAATGCGCCTTCATACCGGTTTTGAGTTTTCCCCCGCAGAAATCGACTATTGCACCGGAAGCACCTTGTGGTTCGACTGGGGCGGTTTTTACAGATACGGCACGCTGATTATATCTGTAAAACATCAGGAATATAAGTATAAGTTCGTTGCCGACGTTGAAGCTACTGCGTCGAACATAAAGGCGCTTCAAGCGCAATTCACCGCGATTGCAGAAGTTCAAAGGCACATTGCGGAAAAGAAGGCGGCAGAAGCTCGAATGGGTATAAATGCCGATAAAGCGGAAAACAAGGATTAATTATGGCTGATTTGTCGGTAGAAATTTGCGGGGTAAAATTCAAAAATCCCGTAATCGGCGCAAGCGGAACGGTGGGTTTCGGCAGAGAATTTAATGAGTTATACGACATTGCAAAGGTCGGCGGTATAAGTACCAAGGGTATGACTTTGGAACCCCGCCTCGGCAATCCCGTGCCCAGAATAGCAGAGGGAACAAGCGTCATTTTAAACGCCGTAGGCTTGCAAAATCCAGGGGTAGAACATTTCATAAAGTGCGACCTCCCTTTTCTAAAAGAAAAGGGGGTTGTAATCATCGCCAACGTTGCGGGCAAAACTCTTGAAGATTACGGTGCAATTTGCGCAAAACTCGACGGGCTTGTGGATATGGTGGAACTCAACATTTCCTGCCCCAACGTCAAGGCGGGCGGAATGGCTTTCGGTATCAAGCCCGAAAGTATTTTAGAAGTCACTAAGGTTTCAAAAAAATCTTTAAAGAAAACCCCGTTAATAGTAAAACTTTCCCCCAACGTTGAAAGCATAGCTGTAAACGCAAAGTCCGCGGAAAATGGCGGTGCGGACTGCATTTCCCTTGTAAACACCTTTACAGGTATGGTTATCGATATCGAAAGGCGCAAACCAGTCATTGCAAACAACACGGGCGGCGTGTCCGGCGCGGGCATCAAACCTATCGCCGTAAGAATGGTTTACGAGGCTTCCAATGCCGTCAAAATCCCCGTTATCGGTATGGGCGGAATTATGACAGGGGAGGACGCTATAGAATTTATGATGGCGGGCGCAAAGGCAGTGCAGGTAGGCACGGCGAACTTTGCAGACCCCTACGCTATGCCAAGAATAGTCGAAGAAATGAATTTCTGGCTAGATAACCACAATATAAAATCCGTTAAAGAAATCATAGGCACGGTAGCTTTAAATTGAAGTTTAGGAGAAGAAAGATGACTTATAAACAGCAGTTCATTAAATTTATGGTAGAAAACGGCGTCTTAAAATTCGGCGAATTCACTTTAAAAAGCGGAAGAAAAGCCCCTTACTTTATCAACACCGGCAACTACAAGTCGGGCGCACAGCTTTCAAGACTTGGCGAGTATTATGCGCAGTGCATAGCGGATAACAACATCAAAGCCGATACGCTTGTCGGACCTGCCTACAAGGGTATTCCTCTTGCCGTTACAACGGCGGTTTCACTCTATAAAAACCACGGCGTCGACCTTGACTATTGCTTTGACAGAAAGGAAGTAAAGGACCACGGCGAAGGCGGACTCTTTGTCGGCAAGCAGCTTCAAGACGGCGAAAAGGTTATAATTATTGAAGACGTTATGACGTCTGGCAAAGCCCTTCGCGAGCTTCTTCCCAAACTTAAAGCGGCGGCAAACGTGGAAATCGCCGGCATGGTAATTTCGGTCGACAGAATGGAACGCGGGCTTGAAAGCAGCCTTTCCGCCGTGCAGGAAGTATATAAAGAATTCGGCGTCAAAGTCTATTCAATCGTTACAATGGCGGACATTATTTCGGCTATCGAAGACGGAATTATCGACGGCAAAGAATACCTTGACAAGATGAAGGAATACCGTAAAACCTACGGGGTAGAATAAAATTTTTTACACTAAAAATTTTAATTGCCCCCCATATATGCCTCAAATAAGCCCCTGCGCAGCTCGTCGCAGGGGCTTTTTATTAGTTTTTATTAAAGTGTGGAAAATGCGTACCCCAAAGATTTGTAATGGGAAATAATCAGCTTCAATGCGTCAACCGTCGCAGTCTTGGTTGTTGTATCGTGTGAAAGTAAAATTATATTCTCGTTATCTTTTTGGGTGCTTACCGCGGCTCTGTAAAGTTGGTCGGGCGTAGCCCCGTAAAGTTCGGCGTCGCGGGTGGAAGCGTTCCAGTCAAAATATTTCATGCCGTGTTCGGCTACCGCGTTAATAAGCGAAGACGAAAGCCCGTAACTTCCTCCGGGGAAACGGTACAGTGAAGAGCGCTTGCCTGTAACCTCTTTAATAATTTCGTTGCACTTGTCAATGTCCTTTATAAGACTTTCCGTCGAAGAATAAATTTCATTGTAAATATGCGAATAAGAGTGAACCCCAACCGAGTGCCCTTCATCTATTTCCCGCTTAACAAGATACTTGCGCGTTTCAGCGTTCTTCCCGACGATAAAGAACGTTGCCTTCACTTGTTCTTCTTTTAATACGTCGAGGATACGCGGTGTAACCCTGTCGCTCGGGCCGTCGTCAAAAGTTAAGTAAACAACTTTTTTGCTGGTGTGGTCTGCAAATGCAAACGTGCTTTTCGCAATTTTCGGGCTTACGTAAAACACTATTAAAAAGGCGCACATCAAAAGCGCAGCGCAAATAGCTGTAAAGTTTCTGTTGTTCATACCATTAATTTGCGCAAAAACCAAAATTTTACAACTAAGTTTAATAAAGTTTTACGTTTATAATTGTGTCGGCTATGGCTATCTGCAATCTACGCAAATCTTTTGAATAAACATAGCCCTCGCTCACGTCCTTGCATTCGGCTATAAGCCTGCGTATCTGTCCCGAAAAGCAGTTGTCGGGGTTTGCGTTTAAAAGTCCTTTCAACGTATTCTGTACGTCTGAAATCACGCTTTTGGCCTGCGTTTGGCCGTATTCGCCCGTATCCAGCGCATTCGCACAGTTATAGGCAAGTGAAGTAAGGGACTGCAAAGTGTTCAGGTTGCCTAAATAAAGTTTATTGTTTGCGCTTGAAGTATTCGCAACCGTATATTCGTCGGTAGAAATTTTGAGAACTTCGCAGTCCAAATCTCTCCGTTTTAGGCTCTCACATACGGTTTTGGCGTCGTTGTCGTTGTAATAGCAGGCAACGGTAACGAAGAACGCGTCGTCGTGTTCAAGAATATACCCCGCCCCGCCGTAGCTTGAAACAGCGTCCGATACCGAGCTTGCCGACACGGCGTTGTCCTCAGTGCGGTAACAAATAAAGTAAAAAGTAGTCTTAAACGTTAGCTTGTTCGCCGAGCAGGAAAAGGCTGCAACACAAATTACAACCGTAACAACTATCACCGCCGCCACGGAAATAATAAAAGAAATAATCTTCTTGTCCGTAAATCTCATATTTTAAGATATTTTTAATGTGCTAAATTTATGAAAAACAGCCCGACTTCGTTTAGAAAGCGGGCTGTACGTTTTAAACGCTAAATTGAATTACAATTCAACATCAACTTTATATTCAGTATCTATCAAAATGTAATTCAGTTTGTGTTTTTTACACATCTGAAAATTACTTTGGTTTTCTTCGATTAAATACTCTTGAGTTAAATCGTCGGTCAGTCTTTGTTCAATTACACTCTCGTTTGCCAAAATATCCGAAAAGTGCTTTTGTATGTAGTTTTTGCTCATTATTAAGCAATAGTATTTGATTTGTGATAAATACTCTTTACTAAAATCTTTTTCCCAATCGAACGGTACGTAACAGCCTTCCACAATAAGATTTTGGCTATTTTCTATTGCTGTTTTGATTATCTCTTTAACTATTGCCCACAAATACGGCGTCAGCTTTTCGTCGTCATCTACATTTAAAGTAGTTTGGTTACTTCTTATCAATCCCATTTTTAAGTGGTCGATAGAAAGATACGGAAATTTATATTTTTCCATCAATCGCTGTGCCAAGGCGGTCTTTCCTGTGTGCGTTGTTCCAGTAATTAAAACTATCATAACTCTCCTCTAAATTGCGGTTCAAGCCTCCTAAATAGTAAAAAAAGAGGAATGGTAAAAACCATTCTTCTTTTTTGGAGCTACTGGCCGGACTCGAACCGGCGACCTGCTGATTACGAATCAGCTGCTCTACCAACTGAGCCACAGTAGCAAGACTGTTTACTATTATAGCAAATAATTTAATTTTTGCAAGCGTTTTTGGGACAGAATTTAAAAAGCAATTATTATTTATACAAAAAGCACCTCTTTGCATATTATGTTTATTGCAAAGGGGTGTTTTATGTCGTTAAGCGTGTGTATGATAGTGAAAGACGAGGAAGAGGTCATTGCCCGCTGTATTTCATGTGTAAAAAAGTTCGCTGACGAAATCGTTGTGGTCGACACGGGTTCTGCCGACAGAACGGTAGAAGAAGTCAAAAAGTTTACTGATAAAATCTATTTTTTTAAATGGATAGAAGATTTTTCCGCCGCCCGAAATTTCGGTATTGAAAAGGCTTCTTGCGACTACGTTATGTGGCTTGACGCGGATGACGTTATCAGCGAAGAAAACTGCCGCAAAATAAAAGAACTTGTTGACGGGGTAAATTTCGATATGGCGTTTTTGCCGTATGCCGCCGCCGTCGAAGGCGGCGAACCGACCTTCGTTTATTATCGGGAAAGAATTTTCAAACGCAGTCAAAATTACAGGTTCAGCGGCGCCGTGCATGAGGCGGTTGCGCCTCATGGTAAGATAGTTTACTGCGATGCCGTTATCCTTCATAAAAAGATAAAATCAGGCGAGCCTTTGCGTAATTTACATATACTTCAAAAACAGATTGCCCGCGGGATATGCCTCAACGAACGCGAAAAATTCTATTACGGACGGGAGCTTTTTTACAACGGAATGTACCGTGAAAGTATAGCTGTACTGGAAGATTTTTTGCGCGGCGACGGGTGGATTGAAAACAAAATAGAAGCCTGCCTCAATTTATACCGCGCTTATATGGCTATCGGGGATGAAAAACAAGCTCTGAACAGCGTTTTTCGTTCGTTTTTATATGATAAGCCAAGGAGTGAAGCATGCTGCATTTTGGGTGGGTATTTTTTTGAACAAAATAGCGTTAATTGCGCCATATATTGGTACCAATCGGCTTTAAGCAGCGAAAGTAACGCAAAAGAAGGCGCCTTTGTAAACCTTGATTTCAGTGGTTTTATTCCATCCATACAGCTTTGCGTTTTGTATGACCGCTTAGGCGAAACCGAAAAGGCAAATTATTTTAACGAAATGGCGGGCTCGTTTAAGCCTAACGACGAAAGGTATTTATATAACAAAAAATATTTTGAGTCCAAACTTAAAAATTAATCGCAAAGTGTAACCGTTTATATTACAGTTTAAACGGTTAGCGCAAATCACACTTATTCACAGCAAAACGCCGATAGTCATAAAATAGATATAAGCGGTTTAATAAATTTACGTTTTATAAAGCCGAACCACAAAATACGTTTCCAATCAAAACTTAAAAGAGGTATAAGGTAAATGATAAATTTAAGTATTTTCTTTGCGTGCAACGATAATTGCGGGTGCAACAGTAGCTGTAATTCTGGCTGCAACGTAAAAAGAATTTACGTCAACACTTTAACGGGTATCACAGGCCCCACCGGCGCAACGGGCGCTACAGGCCCCGCAGGTCCTGCAGGAACTGGTGCAACCGGCGCAACCGGTCCCAGAGGTGCAACAGGCCTTACGGGTGTTACAGGTCCTACCGGAGCAACGGGTCCTACAGGCGCAACCGGACCTAGCGTCACCGGAGCAACTGGCCCCACGGGTCCTACTGGTGTTACAGGGCCCACCGGGGCAACAGGCCCTACAGGTGTTACAGGTCCTACCGGTGCAACTGGTCCCACAGGTGTTACAGGCCCTACTGGTATAACGGGCCCTTCCGGCATAACCGGACCGACCGGCCCCACTGGCGTAACCGGTCCTACGGGCCCTACAGGTGTTACAGGCCCCAGCGGACCTACCGGTCCCGAAGGTGAAGCGGCGTCGGTTGTAGTCGGTACTACCGACACGGGCGAACCCGGCACTGCGGCAATAGTAACCAACAGCGGTACTGATACAAACGTCGTTCTTGATTTTGTAATTCCTCGCGGTGCAACAGGTCCAACAGGCGCGGCAGGTGCTACCGGCGTAACAGGTCCCACCGGTGCAACAGGCGCGGCAGGTGCTACAGGTGTTACAGGCCCCACCGGTGCAACAGGTGCGACGGGAGCCACGGGCCCCGCAGGTACAATCACCCCTGCGGCAGCGGTTGCCGACGTTGAAAGTACGCCAACACCCGAAGAAGTAGGCACAACTTTAAACGAGTTGTTGGCATCCCTTCGTGCGGCGGGCTTCCTGGCAACTTAAACCTAACTAATACAAAACCCGATTTTGAGCTTTCCGCCCAAAATCGGGTTATATTTTTGCCATAAATTCTTTCATGAATTTATTCTTTGATTTTTATTTACGAGCTTTTGAATAAGTCTATTAAGATAATAAAGCGCAAACCCCAAAACAAATATTCCCACTAATATGCCAATAATAAATATTACCGAATACCCAATACCTACTTTTTCATAATTCATAAAAAAGTATATATAATTGCCCGTAATAGAGCCGAATATTAACACAAAGACTAGATATAAAAGAGGTATTGCGGCAACCATAGGCACCAATTTTACTGTGGTTTTTGAAAGGTCGCAGAAAACCAAATAATACGCTAATACAAGCAATGGGTTTACAATATGCAAAAATGCAAAGCCGCCACCCATTTGAAATTGATTTGAAAAAACAATACATACAAAAAACACTATCAATAGCAAAATTGTGGCGCAAAGATATAAAATTTGCGGTATGCGCTTATTAAAAATAAAGCAAATACTGCAAGCAATAAAAAATATACCGACAATAAAACTACTTAAAAATGTAAGTTCATATGTTTCCGCAAGGTGTTCCCGATAGGTAAACAAGGCTGTAAATACAAGCACAAAGGCAATTGCAAAAGAAAGGCAGATTTTGATTATTTTTAATATTTTTTCGCTCATTTTTTATTGTCGTCCTTTAATAAAACTCGTTCTAAATCGTCAACGGTAATTGTTTCGTATTTCGTTGTAAATAATTTTTTTAATGCGTAAAGATAAACTACGCTCCAATAAAAGTCTGCAAGTTTCATTGAAGAACCAACGACAACGCTTTTTTCTTTTTGTCCTTGTTCAATTATTTTTGCCGTGTACTGATATATTTCTGATTGATAGGTAGTGTCTTCTGACATAAATTCATTTTTTTCAAAAAGAACTTGCGTAGTTAAAGTAACCTTTGCTGCATAATTTTCGTCCTGCTCCAATTTTTCGATTACCGTTTTTGATAATTTATGAATTTTGTTTCTTGCGGAAATAGGCAAGCGCGACAGTAATTTCAAATCTTTGATATCTTTGTCATTGTTACAAACTGCAAAAATTTCTTTAAATAAATCTTCCTTTGATTTAAAGTAGATATATAACGTGCCTTGTCCTATGCCTATATAGTTCGCAAGGTCGCTTATTCTTGTGCCGGCAAAGCCGTTCCTCGCAAAGTAAAGCATAGCATCGTGTAAAATTTTCTTTCGGGTTTCCTCCCGTATTTCTTGACATCTTTCGGGTGTTTTAGGCATAATTAACATACTCCTATTTATGAATGAACTTTTATTCATTAATAAGTTTATAATAAAATTGAGTTAAAGTCAACCCAATAGTAGTATATTTTAAAAACGGCACTGAGGAGAGGGGTGTCTGATACAAGAGCGTATTCGTTTTTGATGCACGAAAAAAGTCTGAATTGAAATTCTTCAATTCAGACTTAAACTGGTTGAGGCGACGGGATTCGAACCCACGACCTTTTGGTCCCGAACCAAACGCGCTACCAAACTGCGCTACGCCTCAATACGCTAATATTATATATACATTTTATTTTTCCGTCAATTAAAAATTGCGTTAACACAAAATAAAATTGACTTGCCGTAGCGTTTATAATATAATAAATAAAAAGTCTACGGAGAGAAAAAATGAGCAAAGCCGACGAAATTTTTATTGCCAACATGAAAGAAATTTTAACTAACGGAGTATGGGATACGGACTTGTCCGTCCGTCCGAAGTGGAGCGACGGCACACCTGCGCACACCGTAAAGAAGTTCGGCATAGTCAACCGCTATAATTTGCAGGAAGAATTCCCCGTTCTCACCATCCGCCGCACGGCTTTTAAATCTTGCGTGGACGAACTGTTATGGATTTGGCAGAAAAAGAGCAATAATATAAAAGACCTCAATTCTCATATCTGGGACCAATGGGCGGACGAAAACGGTTCAATAGGCAAAGCCTACGGCTACCAGCTCGGCGTTAAGCATAAGTATAAAGAAGGGGAGTTCGATCAAGTTGACAGGGTGCTTTACGATTTAAAGAATAACCCCGCCAGCCGTAGAATTATGACCAACATCTACACTTTTGCCGACCTTCACGAAATGAATTTGTACCCTTGCGCATACTCGATGACCTTTAACGTTTCGGGCGATACGCTCAACGGCATTTTAAATCAGCGTTCAAACGATATGCTAACGGCGAACAACTGGAACGTAGTGCAGTACGCAATCCTTTTAATAATGTTTGCGCAGGTTTCGGGGTTGAAAGCG
>JAIDQV010000098.1 GCA_029062045.1 Clostridia bacterium | reverse complement strand
ACTATAATCCCCGTTCAGGCGGATGCGGAAGGTTATATCGCCTTTGCAACGCGTAACGGACTTATCAAAAAGACCAAACTCGAGGAATTTGCCCGTATCAACAGAAACGGCAAAATTGCAATTAAACTCAACGAAGGCGACAGCCTCATATCCGTACAGTTCACAACGGGCAACGACGAGCTGATGATAGCTTCAAAGGGCGGCAAGTGTATCCGCTTCAACGAATCGGGCGTGCGCTCTATGGGCAGAGATACGGCGGGCGTCAAGGCTATGAAGATAGGCGAAGACGACGCGCTTGTGGATATGCTCGTCATTGACGAAAGCAAAGATATCTTAACCGTAACAACGGGCGGCTACGGCAAGCGCAGCAGGGTAGAAGACTACCGCGTACAGGGCAGAGCCGGCAAGGGTATCAAAGCAGGTACGTTCAACGAAGTAACGGGCAGTCTTATCAATCTTAAACAGGTAACCGACGACGACGATATTATGATTATCTCCGACGGAGGTACCATAATAAGAATGCACTGCTCGTCCATTTCCACGATAGGAAGGGCGGCGCGCGGCGTAAGACTTATGCGTCTAAAAGACGGGCTTGTAGCAACCGTAGCGGTAACCGAGCGCGACGACGAAGCCGAAGCGGTAGCACCCGAAGAGGCAACCCCCGAAGACTTAGCCGAAGGCACGGATAACGAATAATCAACTACAACATAAAACCCCGCTGAGGTAACTCAGCGGGGTTTTCGTTTGATTAAGCGGAACGCTTATTTTTTCTTTTTCTCTTTGGGTTCTTTATCTTTCTTTCTCGTGGACGGGAATATCATTCGCGACCATTCCTGCAACCAGCCCGAAATAGGGAAGGCGGCTTCGATTACCACTACAATAATAAGAATTTTTGCATAGTCCCAGGTCAGCTTAGACCAGTCGTTATACAACAGCGCGTCCGTCAAAGGTGTAATGCAGTAACACCCGACTATTATTCCGAACACCGCCAAACACAGTACGGCTCGGTACACGTTGAAGGGTTGACAAGTTCTGAACACCATAACGAAGCCGGAGAAGGTCATCGCTATCATACACATTGCCCGGTAGTGCGAACCGAATTCTTCGGGGTCGAACACGTTCGTAAGGTACATCGCCATCGTGCATATTATCATTAGTACAGCGCCTGTAACGGCTCCGCTCATAACGTGGGTAATAAACTTGCCCTGTACCCTGTCCTTGTTGGGCTGCAACGAAAGGAAGAAGGAAGGCGCGCCTATTATCGCCGTTTCCAGAAGAAGCATGTTCTGGGGCATAAACAGATAAGGCTTGCTCATACAGATGCAAATAAATGCAAGAATAGCGGTAAACAGCGTCTTCATTAAATACAGTGAGGACGAGTTTTTAATGTTGTTAATAACACGCCTGCCCTCTGCAACTATCTTAGGCATCGAGTTGAAGTTGTTATCCATCAACACAAGGTGCGAAACGTTTCTTGCCGCTTCGCTGCCCGATGCAACGGATATAGCGCAATCGGCTTCTTTCAGCGCAAGAATATCGTTTACGCCGTCGCCCGTCATCGCAACCGTGTTGCCCTGCGACTTAATCGAGCGCACCAAAATTGCCTTCTGCTCGGGTGAAACTCTTCCGAAAACGGTGTACTTATTTGCAACGTTTTCAACCTCGGTATCGTTAAGTCCGTCAAGCGAAATAAACTTTTCGGCGTTCGCAATACCCGCACGCTTTGCAACTTCGGAAACGGTTACGGGGTTATCGCCCGAAATAACTTTAACGTTTACGTCGTTTTCCTTGAACCACTTAATGGTTTCAATCGCGTCCTCGCGCACGTTGTCGGCAATAGAAATTATCGCAATAGGTTTAAGTACTGCCGGCAACTTGTCGCCGACGATAGGGGAGGGAGAGTGCGCAAGCACTATAACGCGCAAACCCATCTGTGCATACTGTTTAACTATCTTTTCAACCTTTGCGGGGTAGGGCTTCAAAACGAACTCGGGCGCGCCCATAGCAAAGGTGCCCAACTCGTCAAAAGTTACCGCCGAAAGTTTTCTTTTAGATGAAAACGGTATCTTCGCCGTAGCCGCAAACTTGTCGTTATAGCCGAAGTGGTTATTCAGCGCTATGGAAGTCTGGTTGTTGCCGTCAAGCTCTCTAAGCATACTTCCCATAACGTCGTTTAACGAATAATCTTTCAGTGTGTTCAGAATAATCGTGTCGTTCACTTTCATTCTGCCGTCGGTGATAGTTCCCGTCTTGTCAAGGCAAAGTACGTTTACGCGCGCCAGCATTTCCAGCGAGTACATATCCTGTACAAGGGTGTTGGATTTAGTCAGTCGCATAATGCCCACGGCAAGCGCGATACTCGTCAAAAGCAACATTCCCGAAGGAATCATACCTATAACTACCGTACAGGTTCTTTGCATTGCGTAGTTGACTTCAGGGTTAATTCCGCCGCCCGCCTCAACTACTTTCATATAAATTTCGTCGTTCGGGTCAATGTTGTGATAGGTGGTAAAGAAGATGCCTATCGCAATAGGGATAATAAGAATGGATACGCACTTTATTATCAGCTTTGTCGAATTCATTAATTCGGAGTTGGGGCGCTTATATTTCTTCGCCTTTGAAGTCAGTTTTTCAAGGTAAGTTTCTTTACCTACTTTTTCAACTCTGAACTTTCCGCTTCCGCTTGCAATAAAACTTCCCGCGTAAAGAATATCGCCAATCTGTTTCTTTATGGCAATGGATTCACCCGTCAAAAGACTTTCGTTTACTTCAACCGAGCCTTCTGCAAGTATACAGTCGGCGGGAACCTGGCTTCCCAAATCAAGCACAATTACGTCGTCCAAAACTATTTCGGTTACGGGTATTTCAACCGTTTCGCCGTCGCGTATTACTTTTACCGTATTCTTATTAAGAATGGAAAGCTTGTCGATTGACAGCTTAGAACGTATTTCCTGGATAATACCTATCGCCACGTTTGCGGTGGTAATAACCAAAACCAGATAGTTTGAAAGCCCTTGCGTGTTTGCAATAAGTAGCGCAATCGCCGCAAAAAGGCACAAAAGGTTGAAGAAGGTGCAAATATTTCCTATAAAAATACTTGCGTAGGAACGGGAGTACTTTTTATTCGTATCGTTGAATAAAAACTGCTTGAACCTCGTTTCAACCTGCTCGGCGTTAAGTCCCTTGTTAAGTTTGGGTGAAAACCTGTCGACCTTGGTTGAAACCGCCTTTTTGGGGTGCGACTTAAAGTATTTGATAATTTTCTGTTTATCGAAAACTTCTTCCTGGGGTTCGGCTTCCGCCGTTTCAACACGCGGCTTTTGTTGGTCGCCTGGGAACAGGGCAATTTGTATCGCCTCTTCCGAGCTTGCAACAGAGGTAAGCTCTTCGTTTGCTTCCGCGGAAACCTGTTCTATAACCTCAGCCTTTTCTTCGGTTTTCTTTTCGGGCTTCACTTGGGATTTTTCCTTCCCGCCCGACTTAAAAACAATTTTACTCATATAAACTCTCTTCGCGGATTAAGCCGCAAGCATATAACTATACATTTTCATTCTATCATAAAAATAACTGATTTTCAAGAAAATCAAAGCTATTTATTTGCTTTTAACTGGTAAATTAAGTATAATAGCGTTAATCTTGTTTTTAAGGACTTAAAAAATGATTGATTTAAATCTTATTCGTGATAATCCCGAACTTGTAAAAGAGAATATTAAAAAGAAGTTCCAAGATAAAAAACTTCCCCTTGTAGACGAAGTTATTGCTTTGGACAAGAAGAAGCGCGAACTTCAACAGGAAGGCGATTCTTTACGCGCCCAAAGAAACGCGCTTGCAAAGCAAATAGGCACGCTCATGCGCGAGGGCAAGAAGGCGGAGGCGGAAGAGGCAAAGGCAACTTCCAAAGCCAATAACGACCGCATCGCCGCCATAGAGGAAGAAACTTCCAAAATAGAAGTTCAGCTTAAAAAGGATATGATGTCCATTCCCAACATCATAGCAAGCGACGTCCCTTTGGGCAAGGACGACAGCCAGAATGTAGAGGGCAAAGTTTTCTTGAAGCACGAAGAAAAGCCCTTCGACATTCCCTATCATCTCGATATTTTGGAAAGTTTAAACGGCATCGATTTAGACAGCGCAAGAAGAACCAGCGGCAACGGCTTCTACTATTTAACGGGCGATATTGCCCGCCTTCATTC
>JAIDQV010000097.1 GCA_029062045.1 Clostridia bacterium | reverse complement strand
GCAAAACAATAGTGATTATAATAAAATTATTAAAAGTTGTCAAGCCAAACCCGTCAAAAAATTAATATCAGTCAGTTCTATTGTTTTTAATTTACTTAAAAGTTTAAAAACTAACAAAATTTATATTTTTAAAAATATTTTTAAATTATTGTTGCGATTAGCAATTTTAATTGATAAAATTATATCGATTTAAAGATATCTAATTAATTGCAAGTCGATTTCACATAATAAAATTATTCGAGGAGAAGGATATGGATTTTAAGTTAAACTATGAAATTTGCGACGGCGTTGAAAAACTTGAAAGCGAAATTGCAAGGGTAAGAAAAGCCCAAGCGGAGTTCGCTAAATTTTCACAAGAGCAAGTTGACAAAATTTTTCTTGCTTGCGCTACCGCGGCGAACAAAGAAAGAATTTCTCTTGCAAAACTTGCCGTAAGTGAAACGGGTATGGGGGTAGTAGAGGATAAAGTTATTAAAAACCACTATGCCGCAGAATACATTTATAACAAATACAGAACGGTTAAAACCTGTGGAATTATAGAAGAGGATAAGGCTTACGGGTTGACTAAAATTGCGGAACCAATCGGTGTTATCGGTGCAGTTATTCCTACGACAAACCCGACGTCAACCGCAATTTTTAAAACTTTGCTTTGCTTAAAGACGAGGAACGGTTGTATTATAAGCCCTCACCCCCGCGCAAAGAACTCAACCATTGCCGCGGCAAAAGTTGTTTACGAAGCGGCGGTTGCGGCCGGTGCGCCCGAGGGCATAATAAGCTGGATTGACGTACCCAGCCTTGATATGACCAACCTGTTGATGAAAGAGGTTGACACCATTCTTGCAACGGGTGGTCCTGGTATGGTTAGGGCGGCTTATTCAAGCGGCAAACCTGCAATAGGCGTAGGCGCAGGTAACACTCCTGCGGTTATCGACGAAAGCGCAGATATTCTTCTTGCTGTAAACTCTATAATTCATTCAAAGACTTTCGATAACGGTATGATTTGCGCATCCGAACAGTCGGTTATCGTTGCTGATAAAATTTACAGCAAAGTTAAAAAAGAATTTGCAACCCGCGGCTGTTACTTCCTTGAAGGCGAAGAGCTTGACAAAGTAAAAAAGACAATCATCATTAACGGTTCGTTGAATGCGAAAATAGTTGGTCAGCCTGCCTATAAAATTGCAAAACTTGCGGGGGTAGACGTTCCCGAAACTGCAAAAATTTTAATAGGCGAGGTTGAAAGTGTAGAGCTTTCCGAAGAATTTGCACACGAAAAGCTTTCCCCTGTGCTTGCAATGTATAAGGCAAAGGACTTCACCGACGCACTTGACAAGGCGGAAAGACTTGTTAACGACGGTGGTATCGGGCATACTTCTTCGCTGTATATAAACACAATAACCGGGCAAGACAAGATTCACGAGTTTTCCGAACGAATGAAAACCTGCCGTATCCTTTTAAATACGCCTTCATCGCACGGCGGTATTGGCGATTTATACAACTTTAAGCTTGCGCCTTCCTTGACTCTGGGGTGCGGAAGCTGGGGCGGCAACTCCGTTTCGGAGAACGTAGGAGTAAAGCATTTATTAAATATAAAGACCGTTGCGGAAAGGAGGGAGAATATGTTGTGGTTCAGGGCACCCCAAAAGGTTTATATTAAAAAGGGTTGCTTGCCTGTTGCGCTTGACGAGCTGAAAACCGTTATGGGCAAGAAAAGAGCATTTATCGTTACGGATACTTTCCTATACGAAAACGGTTTTACAAAATGTATCACCGACAAACTTGACGAAATGGGTATAGCGCACAGCACTTTCTTTGACGTTGCGCCCGACCCCACGCTAGCGTGCGCGATTGATGGAACAAAGCAGATGCAGGCGTTCAAACCCGATACAATTATCGCACTCGGCGGCGGCAGTGCTATGGATGCGGCAAAGATAATGTGGGTTATGTACGAACACCCCGAAGTTGACTTTATGGATATGGCGATGCGCTTCGTGGATATAAGAAAGCGCATTTATACCTTCCCTAAAATGGGCGAAAAGGCTTACTTCATTGCAATACCCACCTCGGCCGGTACGGGTTCGGAGGTTACGCCCTTTGCCGTTATTACCGACGAAAAGACAGGAGTTAAATATCCGCTTGCCGATTACGAGCTTATGCCCAATATGGCGATTATAGATACCGACCTGCACATGTCCGCACCAAAAGGCTTAACGGCGGCTTCGGGTATCGATGCAGTAACGCACGCTTTGGAAGCATACGCTTCGGTAATGGCGACGGACTACACGGACGGTCTTGCAATTCAGTCATTGAAAGTAATTTTCAAATATCTTCCCGAAGCATACGAAAACGGACAGACGGCGGTGGAAGCAAGAGAGAAAATGGCAAATGCAGCAACTATGGCAGGCATGGCATTTGCAAACGCTTTCCTCGGTGTGTGCCACTCTATGGCGCACAAACTTGGTGCGTTTCATCATTTGCCCCACGGCGTTGCTAACGCGCTTATGATTAACGAGGTAATCAAATTCAATTCGGCGGAAGCCCCCACAAAGATGGGTACGTTCAGTCAATACGCATACCCCAAAACTCTTGCACGATACGCAGAAGTTGCCGACGCTTTAGGATTGGGCGGCAAGAACGATACGGAAAAGGTAAATAATCTTATTAAGGCAATAGACAAATTGAAGGCGCAAATCGGTATTAAAAAGACAATTAAGGATTACGGGGTTGACGAGAAAGATTTCTTAGATCGGCTTGATGAAATGGTTGAACAGGCGTTTGACGACCAATGCACGGGCGCAAATCCCAGATACCCTTTAATGAGTGAAATAAAAGAAATGTATCTTAGAGCATACTACGGAAAATAAGGAGGAAATTATGAGTAAACAAATAATCTTTTCTAGGTCGGATAAAACAATTTTTCGAGACGGCGATAAACTCGTAAAAGAATTTGATGCAAGCTATTCAAAGGCTGAAATTCTTAACGAGGCTTTGAATCATGCAAGAGTTGAGGAAACGGGCTTAAACGTTCCGAAAATTCATGCGGTGCAGGTTGTTGACGGCAAATGGGCTATAATTCTCGACCATATCGACGGCAAAACGTTGCAATCGCTTATGGACGAAAATCCCGATAAAGAAGACGAGTATTTAAATCTTTTCGTGGATTTGCAGAGGACGGTTTTTGTGAACAAAGTCCCCAACCTTATTAAGCTGAAAGATAAGATGCAGGCAAGAATTTCTGCAACTAACCCGGTGTTAGAAGCTACAACCCGTTACGACTTGCATACCCGTCTTGACTCTATGCCCAAGCATACAAACCTTTTGCACGGTGACTTTAACCCCACGAATATTATTATCACCAAGGACGGTACTCCGTATATAATCGACTGGGCGCACGCAACGCAGGGTAATTCATCGGCTGACGTGGCGCAAAGCTATCTTCTTTTCTATCTTGCCGGTAAAAAAGAGCTTGGCGATAAATACTTAAAACTTTACTGCAAGAAGAGCGACACAGCAATTCAGTACGTCCAGCGCTGGATACCAATAGTTGCTGCTTCCCGTCTTGTAAAGGCTAAGGAAGAAGAGAAAGAATTCTTGCAAAGCTGGATTGACGTTTTCGATTATCAATAACATTTAAAATAAAATAATAGGCTTGACAATATCGTCAAGCCTTTTTTCTTGCAATTTCGCGCATTTATGATATAATTTAAATTATGAATAATTTAGTTTGTTTTGTGGCAGTGGAATTTGTTGATGACCCGAACGTTGCCGGCTGGACTTATTGGTATCTTTGCCCGTTTGACGGTGCGGAAGAAGGTGACGAAGTAATTGCACCGCTCGGCAGACACGATCATATTCAAAAAGGCGTAGTCAGGAAAGTAAAATATACAGAAGAAAAAAACGCGCCTTTCCCCATGCATAGCATAAAGAAAATAAAAATTTTAAACAAGGCAGAAACAGATGTACAAAATAGTAAGTAAACGCATTTTAAATCCCACCGTTACGATGATGGATATTTATGCGCCTCTTGTCGCAAAAAAGGCGGAGGCGGGTCAGTTCATTATTCTTCGCGTTAACAAAGACGGAGAAAGAATCCCCCTCACCGTTGCGGGATACGACAGAACAGCTGGAACGGTTAAAATAATTTTCCAAATCGTCGGCGGCACAACGATGCTTTTAAACGCCAAAGAAGAGGGCGACTATATAGAAGATTTCGTCGGCCCTCTAGGCTGTGCAACCAAAACCGACGGCATAAAAAAGGTGTGCATTGTAGGTGGCGGCGTTGGATGTGCCATTGCGTTGCCCGTTGCTCAAAAGTTCCACGAGCTTGGCTGTGAAGTTCACTCTATAATCGGTTTCCGCAACAAAGATTTGCTGATACTTGAAGAAGAATTCAAAGCCTGTTCGGATAAACTTACGGTAATGACGGACGACGGAAGCTACGGACGGCAAGGCGTTGTTACTGTGCCCTTGCAAGAGGCAATTGACAACGGAGAAAATTTCGAGGAGGTTATTGCCATAGGTCCGCTTATTATGATGAAGTTCGTAGTTGCAACTACTAAATCTTACGGTGTGCCTACGACAATTTCTATGAACCCTATAATGATTGACGGAACGGGAATGTGCGGCGGCTGTCGTTTAACCGTAGGAGGTAAAACAAAATTTGCCTGCGTTGACGGTCCTGATTTTGACGGTTTTGAAGTAGATTTTGACGAAGCCATGGCGCGGTCAAACGCATACGCTGAATTTGAGCAGAGGGCAAGGGAAAAGAACTGCAATTTGTTAAGGTGGGCAAAATAATGGCTATTCAACCGAAAAAACACGACATGCCCACACAGCCTGCTACAATCCGTGCGCGGAACTTTGAAGAGGTGGCGCTTGGCTATACCGAAGAAATTGCCGTTACCGAAGCACAAAGGTGTTTAAACTGTAAAAACAAACCTTGCGTTGAAGGGTGCCCCGTGAACGTTGCAATCCCCGATTTCATCTCAAAAGTTAAAACTGGTGATTTCGAGGATGCTTATCAGATTATTTCCGAAAGTTCGACGCTTCCCGCGGTTTGCGGTAGAGTTTGTCCGCAGGAAACGCAGTGCGAAAGTAAATGCACAGTAGGTATTAAGTTTGAGCCTGTCGGTATCGGTAGGCTTGAACGTTTTGTGGCTGACTGGCATAATGCGCACTTCAAGGGCGAACTTTCATTACCCAAACCCAACGGGCATAAAGTTGCTGTGGTAGGTTCAGGTCCTTCGGGATTGACTTGTGCGGGAGATTTGGCAAAAAAGGGCTATAAAGTAACCGTTTTTGAGGCGTTGCATTTGGCCGGCGGCGTGCTTGTTTATGGGATACCCGAATTTAGGCTACCAAAAGAAATAGTTGAAAAAGAAGTTGAAACACTGAAAAAATACGGCGTTGACATTGAAACGAACGTTGTTATAGGCAAAACACTGACAGTTGACGAATTGTTTGAAGACGGATATGAAGCCGTTTTTATCGGTTCGGGTGCAGGCTTGCCTCGTTTTATGGGTATTAATGGCGAGGGGTTGAAGGGTGTTTATTCAGCTAACGAATTTTTAACCCGCGCAAATCTTATGAAGGCGTATAAAGTTGATACGCAAACTCCCATTATGCATGCAAGAAGTGTTGCCGTTGTTGGCGGGGGGAATGTTGCCATGGATGCAGCAAGAACAGCATTGCGTCTAGGTGCGGACAGTGTGCGCATAATTTACCGTCGTTCTATGGAAGAATTGCCTGCACGCAAGGAAGAAGTTGAGCATGCAGAAGAAGAGGGCATAAAATTTGATATCTTAAGAAATCCTGTTGAAATTATCGGTTATAATAATTCTAACGACAGGCGTGACCCTAAAAACGGTACGGTGGTTGGAGTAAAGGTTATCAAATGCGAATTGGGTGAACCGGATGAAAAGGGTAGACGCAGACCGGTTGAAGTAGCGGGCAGTGAATACGTCATTGACGTGGATTGCATAATTATGGCGATAGGCACAAGTCCTAACCCGTTAATTAAAAATACCACCGCAGGCCTTGAGGTAAACAAGCACGGTGGGATAATCGTTGAAGAACACACGGGTAAAACTTCTAAAAATGGCGTCTATGCCGGCGGAGATGCTGTAACGGGTGCGGCAACGGTTATTCTTGCAATGGGTGCCGGGAAGACAGCGGCAAAAGCAATCGATACATACCTATCAAAAAAATAAGAATAATAAGGATATGGTTATAATGGAAGAAATTCACGAAGTATTCGATAGTGCCGAAGCGGTAAATGTTTACAGTGACGGAATAAAAACCGTTTATTTAGCCGGTAAAGAAGAGTATAATAAAATTCTTGCAAGCTGGAATAAAATGATTGTCGGTGCGCACGATATGCCCGCGTTCGGTGTAAGCCTTGACAGCTATACCAAGAAGGAAATCAAAAAAGGACTTTGGGTTGAATTCAGTTTCGAAAAGGTGCTTGAATGTAACGGAATGCCATTTGAAAAGTTGCTTGTAAGTGTTGCAAAAGACTCTCAAGGCTTTAATTTGATAAGATATAACACTGATTACGGCTATGACGGCAGATGCTTCTATTTGGACCTTGTTGGTAAAAATATGAGTAATTTTTACGATTTATTATTGAATTTATAGCGTTTAAATAGTACTATGTCACGCATAATTGCTGTTTTATATAATTTTAGGAGAAAATCATGGTAGAATTTCAAACTACATTTAGCGCAAAAACAGTAGATAACTTTGCAAAGTATCAGTTAAAGAAATCTGTATGGATTTTTGTTGCTATAAGTGCTGTGTTTATTGTAGCAGGCATTCTATTTATAGTATTTACTGATAGTTTCTTTGATGATGACGGGTTATTGTCGCTTGATGTTTTAATCGGTATAATTTTAATACTTAGCGGTATTATTCTTTTCCCGATTTTTTTGTACAGTGTAAAGCACTCTCAAAAAAATGCTAACAGTACTATGTCTATTCTAAGTGACCAGACGTATTCGGTTTTTACGTTTGATGAAAACCAATTAACAATTTCTCAAAAGAAAGGCGATACATTTGAAGCCTTTACCAAGGCAAAGTACGATTACCTTTTTAAAGTTGTGGAAACGAAAACTAATTATTTTTTATACATATCAAGTGCGCAGTGCCACGTAATTGATAAGGCTTCATTAACGCAGGGGTCTCTTGACGAATTTAACACTCTTTTATTAAATAATTTGCAGTATAGATTTAAACCGATGAAGAAAAAATTTAATTAATTAAAAACGCGGGTCTTGTAAGACCCACTTTTTTGATTTTGTTTCAGTTTATTGAGTTTTTATATGCCGCAATCGCCTTTGCCAAGTGGTCTGGGCATGCGGTGCCGGTTCTG
>JAIDQV010000096.1 GCA_029062045.1 Clostridia bacterium | reverse complement strand
CAATTTTATCGTATATTATATGCGGCGGCAAGTTGAAACTTGCCGCCGCATTCAAATTTTTATTCAATTATTTATTGTTTCTCAACGTTTTTTCCGTAAATTGCGGAAACGCTGTTTGCAAACTTTTGCATCTTGTCGCAAGATTTTAAAGGCACGCTTTCCTCATACTCTTCAAGTTTTTTGGACTGCTCGCGCGAAAGTTTCTGGGGAACGTCTATTTCAACCGTAACGTACAGGTTGCCTGTGCCGTGAATGGTTTTTACGCCCTTGCCGCGCAAACAGAAGCGCGTGCCGCTGGGCGTACATTCGGGAATTGAAAGTTCACAGGTATCGTCCACGCCGGGAACCTGAATTTTCCCGCCGCAAACCGCCGTTTTATAGGAAATGGGCACTGTAACGTATAAATCCCTGTCCTCGCGGTGCAAAAGTTTGTGCGGCTCTATATGGAAGTTAATGTACAAATCGCCCGCTTCGCCGCCGTTGCCCGCCGCATGACCGTAACCACGCTTTCTAAGTGAACTGTCTTTATCCACGCCTGCGGGGATGTTGACGGAAAAGCGCGTTTCTTTACGCTGATAGCCCTTGCCTTTACAGTCGGGGCATCTTTCGAGAATTTTCTTGCCCGTACCGCTGCAGTCGGGACAGCCCGCAACCTGAATGGTTCTGCCGAAAATGGTGTCCTGCTGGAACTTTACCCTGCCGCTACCGCCGCAACGGGAACACTTTTGGTAAGCCGTGCCACCCTTCGCGCCCGTGCCGTTACATGAAGAACAGGGCTCGTTGCGGGTATAGCTGACGGTTTTGGTGCAACCTTTGATTGCATCCAAGAAGGAAAGGTTTATGGTCTGCTGAATGTCTGCGCCGCGCGGGGTTCCCGCCTGTTCTCTGCCGCCGCCGAAGCCGCCGCCGAAAACGGAATTGATTATATCCTCGAAGCCGCCCATTCCGCCGCCGAAGCCCGAAAAGCCGCCGCCGAAAGGATTGCCGCCCATTCCGCCCATACCGGGGTGTTCAAGCTCGTAGTCGTACTGCTTTCTTTTATTTTCGTCCGAAAGCACTTCATTGGCTTCGTTTATCTCTTTGAATTTCTCTGCCGCCGCAGCGTCGCCTGGATGAAAGTCGGGGTGGTACTGTTTTGCAAGTTTTCTGTACGCCGATTTAATTTCGTCCTGCGAAGCCGTCTTGGACACGCCGAGAACGTCGTAATAATTCTTTTTGTCTGCCATATGTTAAAACCGCTTAAAGGGGTGTTGCCTAACACCCCTTTATTATATTTTGTTTTATTATTTGTGCTGGGTGAATTCGGTGTCGTCGCCGCCGGGATTTCCGCCGTTCGGGTTGCCGCCCGCCTGCTGATACATTTTAGCAATTACGGGTTGAACGTCGTTTGAAAGGGTGTCGATAGCCGCCTTTATGCGGTCCTTGTCGCCGCTTTCAAGCTCGGTCTTTGCCTTTGCGATTGCGTCTTCAACCGTCTTCTTGTCGTCGTCGGAAAGTTTGTCACCCGCTTCCTTCAAGGTCTTTTCAAGTCCGTCAATCATTCCCTCTAAGTTGTTCTTGTTGTCAACGGCTTCCTTGCGCTTCTTGTCCTCTTCGGCGTACTTCTCGGCATCTTTAACAGCTTTGTCGATATCTTCGTCGGATAAGTTGGTTGAAGCGGTAATTGTGATGTTCGTACTCTTACCCGTACCTAAATCCTTTGCGGTTACGTTCACGATGCCGTTTGCGTCGACGTCGAACGTAACTTCGATTTGAGGCACGCCGCGGGGTGCGGGAGGAATATCTGTAAGCATAAACTTGCCAAGCGATTTATTGTCGCGTGCGAACTTTCTTTCGCCCTGCAAAACGTTGATTTCAACGCCGGGCTGATTATCTGCCGCGGTTGAGAAGATTTGGCTCTTCTTTACGGGGATAGTAGTGTTTCTTTCGATTAAAGGCGTTGATACGCCGCCCAAGGTTTCGATGCCGAGGGTCAAAGGCATAACGTCGAGCAAAAGCACGTCTTTAACTTCGCCCGATAAAACGCCGCCCTGAATTGCCGCGCCTATCGCAACGCACTCGTCGGGGTTGATGCCCTTGAAGGGTTCTTTGCCCGTAACCTGTTTTACTTTATCGAATACGGCGGGAATACGCGTTGAACCGCCCACCATTATAACCTTTGAAATGTCGCTGTAAGAAAGTCCTGCGTCAGCCATAGCCTTTCTCATAGGCTCAACCGTGCGTTCTACAAGGTCGGAAGTGAGGCTGTCGAACTTCTGCTTGGAAATGTCGATGTCAAGGTGCTGGGGCGCGCCGTCAACTACGGTAATGAAAGGAAGGTTGACGTTGGTTGTACTCATGCCAGAGAGTTCGATTTTAGCTTTCTCCGCCGCTTCTTTAAGCCTCTGCATTGCCATCTTGTCTTTTGAAAGGTCAACGCCCGTGTCCTTCTTGAAGGTTTCTACAAGGTAGTCGATTACCTTGTTATCGAAGTCGTCGCCGCCGAGGTGGGTATCGCCG
>JAIDQV010000095.1 GCA_029062045.1 Clostridia bacterium | reverse complement strand
GTTTTTGTAAATATTGTGTATTCGTCATCTTACTACAATAAAGGAAAGTCCCGAAGAATACGCAAGATAGAAAAAGTAAATATTCAAAACCGCAATCACGGGCATTAAAATCATAAACAGCACGTTTTTAATTCTGTAACGCATTATGAACATACTTATATAAACCGCAAGCGCCCCGCCGAGTATTGCCGCAAGAATAATTTTCCCGTCCCCCGTAGGTTTGTCGGGGGTATCGCCGAATTCGTTCCTTTGAGAAATAAGCAGCATGACGGCGTAGAAATTCACGGCTAATATATAAACTGACAAGATTATATACAACAGTATCATATTTCTAGTATGCTACAAAATTATAAATAAATTTCGTTTAGAGGTACATATGTCGAAAATCGCTATTCTTATGGGCAGCAAATCCGATTTAAGCGTGGTAAAACCCGCCGTTTCGGTTATAAAAAATTTCGGCGTGGAAGTGGAAGTGCGTGTTATATCCGCACACCGCACGCCCGAAGAAGCGCACGATTTTTCGCTGAACGCTGTAAAAAACGGAATTGAAGTTATAATCTGTGCGGCGGGCAAGGCGGCGCACCTCGGCGGAGTAATCGCAGCAAACACAACTCTTCCCGTAATAGGTTTGCCCGTAAAAACCGATATGATGGGCGGGCTGGACAGCCTTCTTTCAATAGTACAGATGCCTTCGGGTATTCCCGTTGCGACCGTCGGCGTAAACGCGGGGGAGAACGCAGGGCTTCTTGCCTTGCAGATTTTGGGTATCAAGTATCCTGAGATAGCCGCTAAACTTAAAGAATATAAAGCAAAAATGAAAGATAAAATCAATTCCGACGACGCTGCTCTTCAATCTGAGATAGAGCAAATCTAAACTGTAACCGCGAGTATACTTGCGGTTATTTAAATTATTAAAAATTTTTTATATATTTAAGGAGAAACCCCAAAATGGAAAAAACCAAACAGCTTTACGAGGGCAAGGCAAAAAAGGTTTACGCAACCGAAAATCCCGATTACGTTATCGTATCCTACAAAGACGACGCAACAGCGTTCAACGGTCTTAAAAAAGGCACGATAGTGGGCAAGGGCGTCATCAACAACAAGATGAGCAATCTTATGATGTCTATGCTTGAAAAGAAGGGTATCCCCACGCACTTCGTTGAGCAGATTGACGACAGAAATACCGTCGTTAAAAAAGTGGAAATAGTTCCCCTCGAAGTAATTATAAGAAACGTTGCCGCGGGCAGTTTTTCCAAAAGATACGGCGTTCCCGAGGGTACTTTATTTACAGCGCCCACTATCGAATTTTCCTATAAAAACGACGATTTGGGCGACCCTTTAATAAACGATTATCACGCGCTTGCGTTAAAACTTGCAACTGCGGAAGAAATCGATACAATCAAGAAAATGGCGTTTGCCGTAAACGAAGAGATGAAGGCTTTCTTCAAAGAATTGAATATAGACCTTATCGACTTCAAACTCGAATTCGGCAGGTTTAAAGGACAAATCGTTCTTGCGGACGAAATTTCCCCCGATACCTGCCGTTTCTGGGAAGCGGGCTCTTGGGATACTACAAAGCACGTCAGCCTTGATAAAGACAGATTCCGTCGCGATTTGGGCGGCGTTGAGGATGCTTACGCGGAAATTTTCAAACGCATTACGGAGAATAATTAATGGGTGGTTTTTTCGGCTCAGTCAAAAAAAGCAGTGCCGTATTTGACGTATTTATCGGTACGGACTATCACAGTCATCTTGGCACGAAGCGCGGCGGCATGGCGGCTTACGACCCCGCAGTCGGTTTACAGCGCGAG
Source organism: Clostridia bacterium (assembly GCA_029062045.1). Lineage (GTDB taxonomy): Bacteria > Bacillota > Clostridia > Christensenellales > Borkfalkiaceae > Coproplasma. Next base: position 17,880 of record JAIDQV010000095.1, on the reverse strand, counting down.
ATACATAATATAGAAAACGCGCCTTTCAGAACCAAGTTCGAGCGTGTCTTAAAAGAGATGAAGGGCAATGCGGCAATAGGCTGTATAAGCGATACCGACCCGCAACCTTTACTTACTGTATCCAGACTCGGCACCTACGCTATATGCACGATAGGCATTATCAACAACGCAACCGAACTTGTTCAAAAAGTGCTTTCGTCCGGTGGCGGCTACTTTGACGCGATGACAGGCGGCAGAGTAAACGCCAACGAACTTATCGCGGCGCTTATCAACAGTAAAGAAAACTACGTCGAAGGTATACGCTACGCACAAGAACAAGTGGACGGCACGGCCTCGATACTTCTTTTAACGGATAAAGGCACGCTTATCGCCGCAAGGGATAAGGTGGGAAGGCTCCCCGTTCTTTTGGGTAAGTGTGACGACGGTTACTGCGTTTCTTTTGAAAGTTTCGCTTATAAGAAATTAGGATATACGGACGAGCGCGAACTCGGCCCTGGTGAAATTGTCGAAGTTTCGGCGGACGGAATAACTCAGCTTGCCCCCGCAGGCAAAAAGATGCGCATTTGTGCGTTCCTCTGGTCTTATTACGGCTATCCCACGTCAAGTTACGAGGGGATAAACGTAGAAATTATGCGTTGTAAAAACGGTGAAATTTTCGCCAAAAACGATGCAAAGACTCACAAAATGCACGACATAGATTTGGTTGGCGGTGTTCCCGATTCGGGCACGCCCCACGCGATAGGCTACGCTAACGCAAGCAAAATTCCGTTCGCGCGTCCCTACATAAAATATACCCCGACTTGGTCGCGTAGCTTTATGCCCGTCAACCAGACCGAGCGCAACAAAGTTGCAAAAATGAAGCTGATTCCAATTCACGAACTTATAAGCGGTAAAAAACTTCTTCTTGTGGACGATTCCATTGTGCGCGGCACACAGCTTAAAGAAACGGTTGATTTCCTCTATTCCCACGGCGCAAAAGCGGTGCATATGCGTTCTGCTTGCCCGCCCATTATGTACGGCTGTAAGTATTTGAACTTTTCCCGCTCTTCCGGCGATATGGATTTAATCACCCGCCGTACTATGATGGAACTTGAAGGCGAGGAAGCGGTTAAGCATATGGAAGAATACAGTAATTCACAAACCGAACGCGGCAAGGCTATGCGCAAAGCTATTTGCGATAAATTCCAGTTTGAATCGCTTGAATTCCAGTCGCTTGAAGGACTAATCGAGGCAATCGGGTTAGAACCCTGCAAACTTTGCACTTATTGTTGGACGGGCAAAGAGTAATATAACCAAGGAGATAAAAATGGCAATTTCTTATAAAGACAGCGGCGTTGACGTTGAAAGAGGTTATGAAGCGGTAAGGCTTATGAAAGACCACGTCAAATCCACTTATACAAGCGGGGTTTTGGGTGATATAGGCTCTTTCGGCGGTTTCTTTCAAATGCCAAAGGGCATGAAAGAACCCGTTCTTGTTGCGGGTACTGACGGCGTAGGCACTAAATTAAAGTATGCTATAATTTCGGACAAGCACGACACGATAGGTATCGACGCTGTTGCAATGTGCGTAAACGACATAGTTTGTCAGGGCGCGCAGCCGTTGTTCTTTCTTGACTACTTTGCAACGGGCGCGTTAAGTCCCGAAAAGGTTGCAACCGTTGTTTCGGGAATTGCAGAAGGCTGCCGTCAGTCAGGCGCGGCGCTCATCGGCGGTGAAACCGCAGAAATGCCCGGTTTCTATCCCGAAGGCGAGTATGACATTGCAGGCTTTGCCGTGGGTGTGGTAGATAAAAAGAAGATTATAAACGGCAGCAAAATCAAGTCGGGCGACGTACTTATAGGGATAAAATCCAGCGGCATCCATTCCAACGGATATTCGCTTGTAAGAAAACTTTGGGGCGAGGACATCAAAGACCTCGAAAAGTACGATGAAGAATTAGGCGCTAAGCCTATAGACGTTCTCTTGACGCCCACAAAAATTTACGTCCATTCTATTTTGGAACTTATCAAAAAGATAAACGTAAAGGGCATCGCGCACATTACGGGCGGTGGATTCATTGAAAATATTCCACGTATCTTTCCCGAAGGCATAGGTTGCAGAATTGACACCAATTCATACGAAGTTCCCGCAATCTTCCGCATTATGCAGAAGAAAGCAAAACTTTCCAAACAGGAAATTTACAATACCTTCAATATGGGTATAGGAATGGTCGTTTGCGTTAAAAAAGCGGACGCGGAAGCAACAATAGCCCAGCTTGAAAGTACGGGTGAAGAGTGCGTTGTTTTAGGTAAAACGATAAAAGGAAACGGAGTTATCCTCAAATGAAAAAGATAGCGGTTTTCGCTTCGGGCGGAGGCACTGACTTCCAGTCGGTAATCGATGCAAACGAGAGGGAAAAGTTCTGTGAAATAGCCTTGCTTATAGCTTCCAAGGACGGAATAGGCGCAATTGAAAGGGCTAAAAATCATAATATTCCCGCGCACGTCTTTGCAAAAAAAGACTATCCCGACGTAGAAAAACTTTATGAAGAATTAACTTATCTTCTCAATATTAACAGTATAGATTATATCGTTTTGGCGGGTTGGCTGAAAATAATTCCAGAAGGCTTTATCAAAACTTTCAAAGACAGAATTATCAACATTCATCCTTCGCTCATCCCGGCATTTTGCGGCGCTGGTTACTACGGGCTTAAAGTTCACCAAGCCGTTATAGACTACGGCGCAAAAATTTCGGGTTGTACCGTTCACTTTGTGAACGAAGTCCCCGACGGCGGTGCAATTATCGCGCAGCGTGCGGTTGAAGTTAAAGACGGCGACACCGCAGAAAGTTTGCAACAGCGTATTTTGATTGAAGAGCATCAGCTATTGCCCTATTGTGTTAAAAAGCTGTGCGAGGGCAAGATAATTAAGACCGACAGACAAGTTAAGATAAACTAACGGAGGCAATCTTATGGAAATGAAGAAAAGGGCGCTTGTCAGCGTGTCAGACAAGGCAGGCGTAGTGGAGTTTTGCAAAGGTCTCGTGGAAAACGGATTTGAAATTATTTCAACGGGCGGCACGGCAAAAGTTTTGCAAAGCGCAGGTATAAAAGTCATCGGAATTTCCGACATAACGGGCTTTCCCGAGTGTCTTGACGGCAGAGTGAAAACCCTTCACCCCAACGTTCACGCAGGGCTTCTTGCAATGCGTTCCAACCCCGAACACGTGGCACAGCTTGAAAAACTTAATATAAACACTATCGATATTGTATGCGTAAACCTTTACCCGTTTAAAGCTACCCTTGAAAAAGGCGCGGACTTTGCCGAGTGCATTGAAAATATCGACATCGGCGGGCCCACAATGATAAGGGCTGCCGCAAAAAACTATCAGGACGTTGCTGTCATAGTCGACCCCAAGGACTACGGTAAAGTTCTTTCAGAGCTTGCAAACGGCGGTGTAACGCTTGAAACCAAGAAGTATCTTCAATACAAAGTCTTTGCGCACACGGCAGTTTACGATAGCTTAATTTCAAACTACCTTGCTTCACAGCTCGGTATAACTTTCCCCGACGAAGTTACTTTCGCTTATTCCAAAGCGCAAGATATGCGTTACGGTGAAAACCCCCAACAGCAAGCGGTGTTCTATAATGAACAGTTTATCCGCAAAGGCTCGTTATCTTCTGCAAAACAGCTATGGGGTAAAGAACTTTCCTATAACAACATTAATGATGCGAATGGCGCTTTGGAACTTTTAAAAGAGTTCGGCTCAACTCCCGCAGTGGTTGCCTGCAAGCACGCTAACCCTTGCGGCGTGGGTACGGGCAAGTCCATTTACGAGGCTTACATTCGCGCTTACGAAAGCGACCCCGTTTCGGTATTCGGCGGCATACTGGCAATCAACGGTACCGTTGATAAGGACACCGCAACCGAGATAAACAAAATTTTCATTGAAATAGTAATGGCGCCCGATTACACGGCGGAAGCGTTGGAGATTTTACAGCAAAAGAAGAATATCCGTCTTTTAAAAATCGACGACATTTCGGCAAAGCGTGAAAGTACGGCTTTCGATATGAAAAAGGTTTACGGCGGACTTCTCGTACAAAGGTATGACGAAAGTCTAATCCGCGGCGAGGATATGAACCTTTTCAAAACAAAAGCAAGCGTAGAAGTAAGCACATTGCCCAGCGGCAAAGAAAAGACGGTTTACGGGCTTGGCGTAGTTACCGACCGCGCTCCCACCAGGGAAGAGGTAGAGGCTTTGCTGTTTGCGTGGAAGGTAGTAAAACACACTAAGTCAAACGCAATAGTAATTGGTAAAGCGGGCAGAACGACAGGTATAGGAATGGGGCAGACTAACCGCATCTGGGCAGCTCAGCAAGCGATAGCCCATGCAGGTAAAGAAGCAAAGGGTTCTGTTATGGCTTCCGACGCTTTCTTCCCATTCCCCGACTGTGTTGAAGAGTGCGTTAAAGCGGGCATTACCGCAATTATTCAACCCGGCGGTTCTATTCAGGACAAAGCATCCGTTGAAGTGTGCAACGCCGCGGGCATTGCTATGGTGTTCGTAGGAGACAGGCATTTTAAGCACTAATTTATAGCCTAAAATTTCGATTGCCCCCCATATATGTGCCAACTAACGATAAAATGAGGAAGTTATGAACGTTCTTGTAATAGGAAACGGCGGAAGAGAACACGCCTTATTACTTGCACTTAGAAGAAGTAAAAAGGTTGATAAACTTTATTGCATGAAAGGTAATGCGGGAACTGCGCAAATCGCAACGAACGTTGACGTCAATTACATGAATATTGACGCCGTTAAAAAATTTGCGTTGGAGCATCCTGAAATTGACTACTATGTAGTCGCGCCCGACGACCCTTTGGCAATAGGACTAGTCGATGAGCTGGAAGCAATGGGCAAACGCTGTTTTGGACCTAGCAAAAATGCCGCAATTATTGAGGCGAGCAAGGCTTTTTCAAAAGAGCTTATGAAGAAATACGGCATTCCCACGGCGGAGGCTGAAATATTCAATGATTATGACAAGGCGCTGGAATACGTTCGTAAAAAGGGTGCGCCTATAGTTTTGAAGGCTGACGGGTTGGCGCTTGGCAAGGGCGTACTTGTTTGTGAAGATTTAAAGCATGCTGAAGAGGGGCTTAAAGAAATTATGCTTGATAAGTCTTTCGGCTCGGCGGGCAACGTTGTTGTAATAGAAGAGTGCTTAAAAGGACTAAAATACACCCCCGGCGAAGAAGTTTCCGTGCTTGCCTTCACGGATGGTAAAACTATCGTTCCCATGATAACTTCTTGCGATCATAAGCGCGCGAACGACAGAGACAAAGGCTTGAATACCGGCGGGATGGGTACTTTTTCACCCTGCCCGTTCTGGACGAAAGAGCTTGAAAAAGAAGTGCTTGAAACTATAATGATTCCCACAATGAACGCAATGAACGCCGAGGGAAGAACCTTTAAGGGCTGTCTTTACTTCGGGCTTATGCGTACAAATAACGGCATGAAAGTGGTTGAGTACAATTCCCGCTTCGGCGACCCTGAAACGCAAGTCGTTCTTCCTATGATGAAGACCGATTTAATGGAAATTTTTGAGGCTATAACCGACGAGCGGCTTGCCGACATTAACATTGAATGGGAAGAGGGCGCGTGCGTATGCGTTGTGCTTGCAAGCGGCGGATATCCTTTAAGCTATGCTAAAGGTAAAGAAATTTCAATAGGCGATGTTGAGAACGTTCAAATTATCCATGCAGGTACGGCTATTAAAGACGGTAAACTTATCACTAACGGTGGCAGGGTTTTGGACGTGGTGGCAAAGGGTAAAACCGTTGATGACGCCAGAAGAAAGGCTTATGCCGCCGTCGATAAAATCAGTTGGGAAAATATGTTTTACCGCAAGGATATAGGTATAAAATACCGCGAGGGTTAACATAAATTTTTTGATTGCCCCCCATATATGCTTGAAATAACGCACTTCTATATAAAAAGGTTAAATTTATGATATACCGGATTTTCGTTGAAAAAAAAGAAAACTTACAGGCGCAAAAGATTAAAGAAGATATTAAAAGTCTTCTTAAAATTAACGTCGGTAGCGTACGTAAACTTTTAAGATATGACGTTGAAGGACTTACGGAAGAGGAATTCAAAGCCGCAGTTTCCTGCGTGTTTTCCGAACCGCCGGTAGATAACGTCTTTTATGAAAACGTCGAATTTGACAAAGGTTGTAAAGTTTTTGCCATTGCTTATCTTACGGGGCAGTACGACCAGCGTGCGGATAGTGCGGCGCAGTGTGTTCAGCTTTTGACGCAAAAAGAACGCCCCATTATTAAGTGTGCGCAGGTTTATGCTGTGTCGGGTGTAGACGAGCATCAGCTTGAAAAAATTAAGAATCATCTAATTAATCCTGTTGAAAGCGAAGAGGTTTCGCTTGAAAAGCCCTTGTCGATTGCTCACGTTTCGGTCGCTTCTGAAGACGTAAAGGAAGTTGAGAACTTCATTTCTTTCACCGACTCACAAATTAAAGACTATCACGCGCAAGTCGGGCTTGCGATGTCCGTAGACGATTTGCTGTTTGTCCGCGACTATTTCACGAAAGAAAAGAGAAATCCTACCGAAACGGAAATCAAAGTTATTGATACATACTGGTCTGACCATTGCCGTCATACCACTTTTTCAACCGAAATTAAAAACATTGAAATTAACGGTAATAACGCACACGTTCAAAAGGCGCTTGATTTATATAAGGAACTTTTTGACGAGCTTTACAAGGACAGAACGGATAAATATCCTTGCCTCATGGACATTGCGACCATTGCGGTCAAAAAGCTGAAAAAGGAAGGAAAACTCGAAAATCTTGACGAATCGGACGAAATTAACGCTTGTTCTATAAAAATTGATGCAACTTTGGACGGTAAAGAGCAAAAGTATACAGTTATGTTCAAGAACGAAACGCACAACCATCCCACAGAGATTGAACCCTTCGGTGGTGCGGCAACCTGTTTGGGTGGAGCTATTCGCGACCCTCTTTCGGGCAGAACCTACGTTTTACAGTCCATGCGCGTATCGGGTGCGGCAGACCCTACCGAACCAATCGAAAATACTTTACCCGGTAAACTTCCTCAAAGAGTAATCACAAAAACGGCTGCTGCGGGGTTTTCTTCTTACGGAAATCAAATCGGACTTGCAACCGGGCAGGTTGACGAGGTGTATCACCCCGGTTACAAGGCTAAAAGGCTTGAAGCGGGCTTTGTTGTCGGCGGTGCTAAATCTGATATGATTTACCGTGAAAAACCCGTAAAGGGGGATGTAATTCTTCTTTTGGGTGGTGAAACGGGGCGCGACGGCTGCGGCGGTGCAACGGGTTCTTCCAAAGCGCACGACAAGAAGTCGGTGCAAACGTGCGGTGCAGAAGTCCAAAAGGGTAACGCGCTTACAGAAAGAAAGTTACAGCGCCTTTTCCTCAACGAAAAAGCAACTAAAATGATTAAAAAGTGCAACGATTTCGGCGCAGGCGGCGTATCTGTTGCGATAGGAGAGCTTGCCGACGGGCTTGTAATTGAGCTTGATAAAGTGCCTAAAAAGTACGAAGGTCTGTCAGGTACCGAGCTTGCCATTTCGGAATCACAGGAAAGAATGGCGGTGGTAGTTGATAAGAATAACGCCGAGAAGTTTATTGAGCTTGCCGCAGAGGAAAACCTCACTGCAACCGTTGTTGCAACCGTAACCGACGACAGAAGAATGAAAATGTTCCATCGCGGTAAAGCAATCGTCGATATATCTCGTGATTTTCTTGATACAAATGGCGTAAAACAGGTAACGGACGCAGAAATTAACGAAAACGTAACAGACTTCTTCGGTATTCCTAGCAAGGCGGCTTTTAAAGACAAACTTTTAGAAACTTTATCCCAGCTTAACGTGTGCTCAAAGAAGGGGCTAGCTGAAACTTTTGACAGCACTATCGGCGCAAAATCAGTTTATATGCCTTTCGGTGGTAAGAACCAGATTACACCCGTCATTTCTATGGCGGCAAAACTTATGGGCGGAGAGACGGACGACTGCACAGTATCAGCCTACGGTTACAGCCCGGAACTTATGTCGTCATCACCTTTTACAGGTGCCATCTACTCAATAGTTGCTTCCGTTTCGAAAACAGTTGCAAGCGGTGCAAAAGCGGAAGATATCCGTCTTTCCTTGCAGGAATTTTTCATGCGGCTTCGCGACGACAAGAAGAGGTGGGGTGTTCCTCTTTCAGCCCTTCTCGGCGCGCTGTATGCGCAAATAAATTTAGGGCTCGGCGCAATAGGCGGAAAGGACAGTATGAGCGGGTCATTCGAAGACATCGATGTGCCGCCTACGCTTATATCTTTTGCTCTTGCACCCGCAAAAACGTCCAAACTTATAACTAACGTTTTAACCCGCAAAGGCGAAAAACTTTACCTCTTGCCTATACCTAAGGATGAGAATTATATCCCCGATTTTGATGCACTGAAAAAGCTGTATAATTGCGTTAATTCAAGCATATATGGGGGGCAATTGAAGTTTGCGACCGTTGTGGAGAAGGGCGGCGCTGCCGCTGCGGTGGCAAAATCTTGTTTTGGCAACGGGCTTGGATTTAAGTTTGAATGTGGCTATGAAAACGCATTCAAAGAAGGATACGGCGATATAATAGTTGCTGTTGAAGATGAAGAATTGCTCAACGGTTTTGAACATATTTACCTCGGTGAAACAACTAAGAAAGACTTTATTTTAGGTAAAGAAAAGATTGAAAATAAAGTTGCGCTTGCCGCGTATATCGGTAAACTTGAAAGTGTTTTCCCCACCACGGCAAAGGCTGACGGTAAAGTTCCGAACTGTGACTTCAAGAAGAGCAATACCGTTTATGCGGCTTCAACTAAAATTGCAAAACCTCGCGTGTTTATCCCTGCATTTCCTGGAACCAACTGCGAACTCGATACTGCTCGCGCATTTAATATGGCTGGTGCCGAAACGGAGATTTTGGTTATTAAAAACCGTACGCCTGCGGACATTGAAGAAAGTGTTCAGGCTATTATAAAAGCTATCGATGAGGCAAATATAATTGCTTTCCCCGGTGGATTTTCCGGTGGTGACGAGCCAGACGGCTCCGGCAAGTTTATAGCAACCACTTTTAAGAATCCAGCCGTTTCTGAAAGAATAATGGAGCTTTTAAATAACCGTGACGGTCTTGTACTTGGCATTTGTAACGGGTTCCAGGCACTTATAAAACTCGGTTTAGTGCCTTACGGTAAGGTTTGCTCGCTCACTTCCGATTCGCCCACATTGACGTTTAACAATATTTCACGTCACGTTTCCACTATGGCGAATATCCGCGTAGCATCCACATTAAGCCCCTGGCTTTCGGCTTGTAAAGTGGGAGAAGTGTATTCCGTTCCGGTTTCCCACGGAGAGGGCAAAATTATTGCTCCCGTGAAAGAACTTGAAAATATGAAAAAAAGTGGTCAAATTGCAACGCAGTACGTTGACCTAAAAGGAAAACCTACTATGGCAAGCCCCTACAACCCCAACGGCAGTATGTGGGCAATTGAGGGTATAACTTCTCCGGATGGCAGAGTTTTCGGTAAAATGGGCCACAGCGAAAGAAAAGGTGAAAATCTTTACAAGAATTATGACGGCAATTTCGATATGAAGATATTTGAAAGCGGCGTTAAATATTTTAAATAAAACATTAGGAGTAAAATTATGAGATGTTTATTTTGCGGTTGTGAAGACAGTAAGGTAATAGACAGCCGTTCCGCAGACGAGGGTAGGACTATAAGACGGCGCAGAGAATGTACCAACTGCGGTAAGCGTTATACGACTTACGAAACGATAGAAGATACGCCCGTACTCGTCGTAAAAACCAGCGGGCTTCGTCAAGCATTCGATTCCGGCAAAATTAAAAACGGAATAATCAAGGCTTGTGAAAAGCGCCCTGTTCCTTTAACGACAATTGACGAAATGGTTTCCGCCGTAACAAAGAAAGTTTACAACTCTATGGAACAGGAAATTTCTTCAAAACAGATAGGTGAACTTGTTATGGAAGAGCTGAAAAAGGTAGACGAGGTGGCTTACGTCCGCTATGCAAGTGTGTACCGTTCGTTTAAGGATATCCCCAGTTTCATGGATGAATTACAGAAGCTGATAGACGGTAAAAAACTGTAATAAAAATTTGATAGACCCCAATATATGCTTGAATTAACGCATTTTAGGGTAAATTTGATTATGACTTATTTAACTAAAAAAATATGTGTCGGCGGCGTCAAAATCGGCGGCGGTGAAAGCGTTAGAATTCAGTCGATGTGTACCACAAAGACTTGCGACGTTGAAAACACCGTCAACCAAATTTCCGCGCTTGAAAGTGCCGGTTGTGACATTATCCGGGTGTCGATTCTCGATGAAGAGGATGCGCTTGCCGTTAAAAGAATAAAGGGCAAAATTAGAATTCCGCTTGTTGCGGATATTCATTTTTCTTCGCGCCTTGCTGTTCTTGCAATAGAAAACGGTGCGGATAAAGTGCGCATAAATCCCGGAAACATTGGCGGTGAAAGCGAAATTAAATTGGTTGCCGACTGTATAAAAGCGCACAAAATCCCCGTACGTGTAGGCGCAAACACAGGCAGTATTGAGAAAGAATTTCTTGCAAAATACGGCAAAAACGAAAACTCGCTTGTAGAAAGCGCGCTTAAAAGTGTTTCTGCGCTTGAAAAATACGGGGTTAACAATATAGTTATTTCGGTTAAGGCTTCGTCCGTTCCTCTCACTGTCAAGGCTTACAGACTTCTTGCCTCACGAACGAGCTATCCTTTGCATCTAGGTGTAACCGAAGCGGGCACAGAGCAAATGGCGGTCGTAAAATCGTCAGCCGCGCTCGGTGCACTTTTGCTAGACGGAATAGGTGACACAATCCGTGTTTCTATTACGGATGACCCCGTGAAAGAGGTTCTTGCAGCAAAAAGGCTTCTTCGCGCCGTCGGACTTGACGAGAATTTTGTCAATGTAATCTCGTGCCCTACTTGCGGAAGATGCCAGTGGAATTCGATGGAACTTGCGAAAAAAGTTACAGCCTTTGTCGAGAACAGTAAAAAGAATTTAAAAATCGCCGTTATGGGGTGCGTTGTGAACGGACCCGGTGAAGCTAAGGACTGCGATTTAGGCATTGCCGGCGCGCAGGACTACTGCGTAATTTTTAAAAACGGCGAAATTATAAGAAAGGTTTCGGCAAATCTTGCCGAGGAAGAGTTTTTCAAGGAGATAAACGCACTTTTAAATGACCGCTGAAATTATAAAGGAAATCCGTTCGGTTAGTAAAAATCTTAGCCGTGCAATCTTGCGCGGGCTTACTTTGGACAGTGACGGAAAAACAGTTACTGCAAATATAATCACCGACGAGGCGTTCACGCCCGCGGACCAAATGGGCGCGGATGCCGTTATCAGGAAATACGTTCCCGCATACTTTGAAAGTAAAGTCGTCATATCTAAACTGACCCCCGATGCGGAAATGGTAAAAAAGAAGATAGAAGAGGCGGTTTCCGCTTGTTCAAAAGCAGTATACGCAACGCTTTCAGACAACGACGTAAAAGTTAGCAAGAGTGGAAACGGGTTTCACTATGAAATAGCCGTTGCCCAGTCTATTGCCCCCGCAAACCTTTGCGAGAGGGTGAACGAGTATCTTCAAAGCCAGTTTTGCGGAGAATTTTCGGGCGAGTGTACCGTATCCGGAAAGAACCTTGAAGATTTGGAAGTAGAGGAAAGACATGACGAAATCGAATTTGAAATGCCCGTCCGTACTTTCCAAATCGAAGATTTTGAAATTTTAGAAGGTGAAAAAATCCGCACTACTGCAGTCTATATGAGCGATTTGAACCTTGTCAGCGACGAGGTGATTTTATGCGGGACTATAGAGGACATTCGTGAAAGAACTTATGCCAGTAAAAAAGGTGTTGACAAAACCTATTACAACTTCGTCTTGTCAGACACCACTTCAAGGGCGTACGTAAGCTATTTCCCTAGGCTTAAGACTATCGAAAAAATCAAACAGCTTAAAGTGGGGGACAGCATCGTTTGCACAGGTTTGAACGAATGGTTCAACGGCAATCTTCGCTATACGGCAAAAACTATCGACTTCGGCAGAACGCCCAAGGGTTTTGTTCCCGAAAAACGCGCTTCAAAGCCCGTCCCCAAATACTACAAAACAGTAACGCCTCAGCCGTATACGGACTTTGAGCAAACCTACTTATTTAAAGACAGAACTGTTCCGTCATGTCTTAAAGGGCACACCTTCGTCGTTTTCGACTTGGAAACTACGGGTTTGAACTCTTCACCTGTTTCGGGTAATATGGATAAAATTATCGAGATAGGCGCGTTCAAAATTTGCGACGGTGAAATAACCGAGAGCTTCTCAACTTTTATTAATCCCGAAAGAAAACTTTCGGAAGAAATCATTAACCTTACAGGCATATCCGAAGATATGGTTGCGGACGCGCCTAAAACAGAAGAAGTTATGCCCGACTTCTACAAATTCTGTTACGGAAGCATTTTGGTTGGGCACAATATCGCAGGGTTTGATTTTAAATTTGTCGACCACTATTGTGCGAACTGCGGATATATTTTAGAAAGAAAACTTATTGATACAATCCCGCTTGCGCAAGAGCTTTTGTTTTTATCTAACTATAAGTTGAATACAGTTGCGGATAAATTCAATATTGAATTTAATCACCACCGTGCGATTGACGACGCATTAGCAACTGCGAAAATTTTTATAGAACTTATCAAAATGAAAAAATCTTTGCCAAATTTCCAATAATTTCAAAAAACGCTTGCATTTTCAAGGTCTGTGTGTTACAATAAACTCAACCTTAATCGTAAGTTATGATTGAGTGCCTTGACCGAAGGCACTCAATCGTTATTTAGAGGAAGTTATGCAGGTAAAACCCGTAAAAGAAATAACCGACTTTCTTGAAAAAATTGCAACCCCAATGGGTATTGAAATAGTTGAAGTGGAGTGGAACGACAAATCGGCGTCTTTGACCGTTTATATTGAAACGGAAGCAGGCGTTGACTTGGACACTTGTGAAAAATTCCACAACGCAATTTTAGACCCTATTGACGAGCTTGACCCCACTTTCGATGCGCCTTATACGCTGAACGTATCAAGCCCCGGCTTAGACCGTCCCTTCAAAACCGCAAGGGACTTTGAAAGGAACTTAAACAAGGAAGTTGAAATTAAACTTTACGCCCCTTTGAAAGGGCAGAAGTTTATTGAAGGTTTTTTGACGGACTTTGACGATAATTCCGTAACCGTAAAAACCGATAAAGAAGAAATAAAGATAAGCCGCAACAAAATTGCGAAAATTAACAAAGCTATAAAATTTGATTAAACAAACAATTATAAACCTAAAAATTTTTTCGGGAGAAATAAAATGATTAATAAAGACTTTTTTGCCGCACTTCAAGATTTGGAAAAGGAAAAAGGCATTCCTCAGGAGGTGTTTTTAGAGGCGCTTTCAAACGCCCTTATTTCGGCTTGCAAAAAACAGTACGCAGGTACCGTGGGTACTGTTGAAATTAAAATGAACCCCGAAAAGGGCTCGATTGACTTCTATATGGCGAAAACCGTTGTAAGCGAGGTTGTCGACCCCGAAAACGAAATTACGCTTGAAAAGGCGCGTGAAGTTAAAAAGAGCTATAAGCTCGGCGACAAATACACTGAAAAAATCGTTCCCAAAGATTTCAGCCGTATTGCCGCGCAGACTGCAAAGCAAGTTATCTTGCAGAAGCTCCACGAAACCGAACGCGACGCCGCTATGAACGAGTTCTCCGATAAAGAGGGCGAGCTTCTTGTCGGTATTGTAAGAAAAATTGACGCAAAGAACGTTTACATCGAACTCGGCAAAGGTCAGGTTGAAGGTTTAATGATGCCTTCCGACCAAGTTCCCGGTGAAACTTATAACGTAAACGACAAAATAAAAGTATTCGTAAAGCGCATAAAAAGCGGTTTCCACGGCGCGCAAGTTCTTGTCAGCCGTTCGGCCCCCGGCTTAGTAAGAAAGCTGTTTGAAGACGAAGTTCCCGAAATCAAACAAGGTACAGTCGTTATCAAGTCCATAAGCCGTGAAGCTGGCGAAAGAACTAAAATCGCAATCTATTCCGAAGACGAAAGGGTTGATGCAATCGGTTCGTGCGTGGGTAACAAGGGCGCAAGGGTAAACGCGATAGTAGAAGAACTTAAAGGTGAAAAAATAGATATTATCCCTTGGAGCGAAAACCCTCTGGAATTTATCGCAAAAGCATTATCTCCCGCAAAAGTAATTTCGGTTACCCAGCTTGATGGCGAAAAAACGGCTATGGCTGTCGTTCCCGATGATAAACTTTCCCTTGCCATAGGCAAGAACGGACAAAACGCCCGTCTTGCAGTAAGGCTTACGGGTTGGAAAATCGACGTTAAAAGCCAGTCGGCCGCAGAAAAACTCGGTTTTATCACCGGCGCTGAAGAAGCGGAAGAAACTTTGGAAGAAGAAAACTGATGTCAGAAAAGAAAATACCGCTGAGAATGTGCGTCTCTTGCAGAGAGCTTAAAGAAAAAAAGGCTATGCTCCGCGTTGTGAAAAATGCAGAGGGCAAAATCTTTATTGATTTTTCTTCTAAGGCTTCGGGGCGCGGTGCATATGTATGCGATAATCCCGACTGCATAAAGAAGCTAAGAAAACAGCGTATTTTGAACAAAGTCTTTTCTTGCGCGGTGGAAGAGGAAATTTACGCCGCAATAGAGGAGGAATACTTTGGTAAAAAGCAAAATTGAAACATATATAGGTTTTTGCATAAAGTCGGGTAAAATTTCCCTCGGTTCGGGTGCAATTTCCACCTTGAAGGGCGGGGTAAAACTTTTAATTCTCGACGGTACGGCGGCAAAAAACTCTAAAAGACTTGCACTCAAATTTAAGAATCGCTTTAATTGCCCGTTAATTATCTGTAAATCGGGTTTTGAGCAAGTTGTTAACCGTGAGGGTGCAAAGCTTGCCGCAATTCTTGATGAAGAACTTTCAAAGGCAATTTTGCAAAATTTGGACGTAAACTACGAATTATATGCCGGAGGCAGTATTTAAATATGGCAAAAAAATACGAGAATATTGAAAATATTAGTAAGCTTATATCGGGCGGCGCGTTGGCGGAACTCAACAAAAAAGTTTCCGCTGCGGAAAAGTCGGCTTCCGATATTTTAAAAAAGCTGAACGATATGGAGGCGGCTATCAAGCAGAAAAAGCTTGAAGAAGAGCAAGCCGCCGCAAAAGAAGCTGCCGAGGCGTTAAAGGCGCAGGAAGAAAAAGCCAAGCAAGAAAAGAAGGTAGCGGAAGAAAAGGTTGAAGTCCCCGTTTCTGAGGAGCAGCCCGAAAAACCCGTTCAAAAGCCGCAAGAAAAACCTGCAGCAGCGCAACCGGCAAAAAATCCTGCAATAGTCGGACATATCAATTTGCAGAATACACGTGGCGGGCAGTACGTAGGAGGTGCAAGACCTCAAAAAACAGAAAACAAGACGTTTATTAACCGCGATACGCGTCCGCCTAGGGATAAAAACACGTCAGCACCTCGCGGCGGACAAAATCCCCGCCCCGCAGGCAGTGTGCGTTACGCTGCACCCGCTCCTGCACCCGCACCTATTCCCGCAAAAAATAAGAACTTCGGACCCGACAAAAAGAAGGGTTTTGAAAAGACTTACATTGAAAAGGATAAGAAAACAATGTCCAAGCGTGCGCTTGTTAAACAGCAGGGTGCAAGCATTGAGGACTTTGACGAAAATAAGAGCGGTTACAGAAAATTAAGGGTTAAAAAGGATAAAACGAAAGCGGCGCCTACTATCAAAATCGAGCACGCAATCGTTACAACAAACGATATCCCTATTAAAACTCTTTCGGAAAAAATCGGTATAACCGCAAGCGTAATCGTTAAACGCCTTTTCAACGAAGGTGTTATGAGTACGGTAAACGACTCAATCGACTACGATACGGCGGCATTGATTGCCGCAGACTTCGGCGTAGAGCTTGAATATAAACCCGAAAAGACGGCGGAAGAAGTTCTTTTCGAACAACAGGCAGATACGTTTGAAGAAATTGAAAAACTTGTTCCCCGCGCACCTGTCGTTACCGTTATGGGACACGTCGACCACGGTAAAACTTCCCTTTTGGACTATATAAGAAAGACAAAGGTTACCGCAGGCGAAGCTGGCGGAATAACGCAACACATCGGCGCATATACCGTTAAAGTAAGGGATAAGGGCATAACCTTTATAGATACCCCCGGACACGAAGCGTTTACGGCAATGCGTGCACGCGGCGCACAGGTAACTGATATAGTTATCCTTGTAGTTGCGGCTGACGACGGAATTATGCCTCAGACAATTGAAGCAATCAACCACGCAAAGGCGGCAGGCGTCGAAATTATAGTTGCAATAAATAAAATGGATAAGACGGGCGCAAACGCCGACAAGATTAAGCAAGAGCTTATGCGCTACGAAATCTTCCCCGAAGATTACGGCGGTAAAACCATAGTTTGCCCTATCTCCTGTAAAACGGGCGAGGGCATAGATAACCTTCTTGAAAGTCTTATCTTGCTTGCCGAAACCAAGGAACTTCTTGCTAACCCCGAAAAGGAAGCAAGGGGCATAGTAATAGAAGCCCGCCTCGATAAGGGCAAAGGTCCCGTTGCAACCGTACTCATTCAAAACGGCACGCTTCATACAGGTGACAACATAATTTGCGGTTTGGTTACGGGTAAAGTCCGCGCCATGATTGACGATAACGGTAAAACCGTTAAGGAAGCAGGTCCTTCCGTTGCAGTCAATATTTTAGGGCTTGAAGACGTTCCGAATTCCGGCGATACAATAAACGCCGTATCGCAAGCGCTTATGAAGCAGGTTATCGGTGAAAGAAAGGATAAACTCAGCCTTGAAAAAGTCAAGTCCCGTGTGAAGACGGACTTGAACGAAGCATTCGGCAACTTGCCCGACGAACAGCTTAAAAACCTCAACCTCATTATTAAAGGCGACGTGCAAGGCTCGGTTGAAGCAGTTAAGCAGTCGGTTGTTAAACTTTCGAACGATGAAGTGCAGGTCAAGGTTATACACAGCGCAGCCGGTGCGGTTACAGAAACCGATGTTATGCTTGCCGAAAGTGCAGGCGCAATAATTCTTTGCTTCAACGTCCGTCCCGACGCAAAGGCGAAAGTTCTTGCCGAAAGAAGTCATGTTGACGTAAGAACTTACAGAATTATTTATGAGCTTTTGGACGATATGACGGCGGCGCTCAAAGGTATGCGTGCGCCTAAGTATCAGGAAATTCTTCTCGGCAAATGCGAAGTCCGTCAGACCTTCAAAATTACGGGCGCCGGCAATATTGCAGGTTGCTACGTTACCGAAGGTAAAATCGTACGCGGCGGCAAACTCAGAATTTACCGCGAAGATATTCTTATCGTCGAAGGCGGCGTAAAACAGCTTAAACGCTTTAAAGACGACGTCAAGGAAGTTGCCGCAGGTTTTGAATGCGGTTGCTCTATCGACGGTTTCAACGATATTAAAATCGGCGACATTATAGAGTGCTACCAAATAGAAGAAGTAGCGCAAAATTAATTTAAAGCGTATGCATCGCGTGATACTGCGTCAACTTGCAAAATTGTTCGGTTACGTACAGACGTACGTGCCCGTCGCAATTTCTTAGTTTCCTTGTCTGACGCGCGCCTACACTTTAAATAGCACATTATCATTCTTATTGGAGAAACACAATGAAAGGAGTAAGGGGAGAACGCCTTGCAGGCGAATTTCAAAAGGAAATTTCCTCAATAATTTCTTTAAAACTTAAAAGCGATTATCCCCGCCTTTCGGCAATAAT
>JAIDQV010000094.1 GCA_029062045.1 Clostridia bacterium | reverse complement strand
TAAAGTACGGCTCACCCGAAGCGCGCTTCTGCCCGCTGTGCATTTCCCTTGCATAGTTGTGTGCGGAAAGAAGGAGGGCGTAGTCTTCGGCTGAATAGTTCTTTTTAATTTTATCAATAACGTCCAAAAGACCCCTCCTTTATTTCCTTTACCATATTATATAACGGTGAATTTTCAAGTTTACTTTTAACCCCGCGCACAACTTCTAACCTGCCGTTTTTGAAAGTGATTAGCGCAAGTTGTTCAAACACTTTCATGGCAAAGAACACTTGCAACTTGTTGCCGAGGTTATTGCGTTTTGCAACCTCTTCCGCGCACGCACCTTCAAGATTCGATGCGTTTGCCGAAATTTGGGCAAAGACGGACAACAGCTCTTCCCTGTCGTAATTAAGTTTATTTATAACGCGCGACAAGGGGGCGTTTTCAACCACTTCCACGCACCCGCACGCGACATTGAGCTTTGACGCGCATTTAGGATTATCTAATAATATTACCCTTTTATAGCCGCTTAAATCAGCCTCTTGCGAGGGTGCAACAAGAATTGAGGTGTGAAAACTCTTTGAAGACGGTAAAAACAAATCCGTGCCGAGGTTACCGCAGTTTTCATAGGAATTTATTGCAGTATTATCCCACGAGACAAAAACCGTACCGGCCGCCTTGTTCTTCATTAAATCTTCCACTTCGGCTTTTGAAATTGTCGAAATTTTGCAGTCTGTGTCTTCGTTTGAAAGGGTTTCAATTAGTGAAAATGCCATTTCTTCTTCGGCGTAAGCCCTTGCATCGCTGCCGTAAACAACGTCACGCACAAAGCCCTTGATATACTCTTTACCGCGGAAAGACGACACGTTGTATTCAAAAATAAGTTTTTTAGGCGCCGCGCTCGAAAGCAGTTTTGCATACTTCCCGCCACTGAAATACATAAGCTCCAACTTGGGATTTTTGATGGACAAGTGCGGCGATAAAGGTTTTACGGGACGAACGGACAGAGCGCCCTCTTCCGTAACAAACATAGGTCTGCGGTTGCCCACCCCGAAAGGCTCAAGGCATTCCATTTCTTTTACAAACTTTTGCGAATATTCGTCAGAGAGCTCGCCGTTTACATATACCGTGGGGATAAAGTCTTCATCAGTGTAATGTGCCGTCATATACTCTTCAAGCGCCCTGTAAAGGTTGTCGAAATTGTCTTCCGACACGTTAACGCCTGCCGCCTGAGAATGCCCGCCGAATTCCGTAAGATATTCTTCGCACGCCTTCAACGCTTCAAAAATATTTACGCTTTCAACCGAGCGGGCCGACCCCTTTAACATATTGCCGTTTTTCACAAACAGAATTGCAGGGCAAGCGAACTCTTCGGCAAGCCGTGCGGCAACTATGCCGACGAAGCCAGAGTTCCAGCTTTCGTTACATAGAAGGATAATTTTACCGTAAGAGCCCTTTTCTTTTATCATTTCCTTTGCGCTTAAATACAGCTCGTCGCAGCATTTTTGCCGCTCGATGTTGTAAGCGGTCAGCTTTGCCGACAAATCGAAAATTCTGTTTTCGTCTCTTTCGTTGAACAGCGCAAGTGCAGCTTTTGCGTCACCCATTCTTCCTGCGGCGTTGATTTTCGGCGCAAGTGCAAATGCCAGCGTCTGGGCGGTTATTGCGTCCGCTTTATTCAAAAACTGCTGATAGCACTTTGAAGGATTGTCGCGAATGATTTTCAAGCCCTCGTGTACGATGTCGCGGTTTTCGCCCGTTAGCGGAACGCTGTCCGCCACGGTGGCTATTGCAGCGAAATCAAGATACTTGTATGCGCTTTCGCCGTTTAAAGCGCAACCCACTTTAAAAGCAACGCCCGCACCGCACAAATTATCGTAGGGGTAACCGTCGTTGAATTTGGGGTTTATGCATATACACTTAGGGATATTGTCAGGCAGTTCATGGTGGTCCGTAACAATGACTTCCGCGCCCAATTCTTTTAAGTATTCTACTTCTGCCGCGCAGGAAATTCCGCAGTCGACGGTTATAAAAAGCTGGGGAAAGTATTCGTCGAAAATATCGTCTATTACCTTTTGCGAAAGCCCGTAGCCGTTTGTTCTTTCGGGCACAAAAATTGCGGGCTCGATGCCGAAATCTTTCAAGGCGTTGCCCATAATGGTCGAAGCGCAAATACCGTCCGCATCGTAGTCGCCGTAGACGACGACAGACCAACCCTCGTCGCGGGCTTGCGTAATAAGGCTTACGGCTTCCTGCATACCGCTCATTTTAAAGGGAGATATGAAATGGGCTTTGGACGGGTGCATAAAGACTTCTATCGCGCTTTTATCACGTACGCCTCTGCCGTAGAGAATTTTTACCGTTTCTTCGCACAGATTGCACTCTTTGGCAAGACGGCGCACATTATTCAATTGTTCTGCCGAAAATTCAAACTCCGGTAAAATTCTTTTCATACAAAGTTATCCGTAATACGCAAAAAGGCGGGTTGCCCCGCCTGAGTTTTGCAAATTTATTTTTTAGTGGTTTTCGCCGTTTTTGCGCGAGAATTCTTCTTTACGTTGTCGCCGATTTGCTTAAACCTTGAATATACCGACGGAACGAAGAGCGCCGTGCCGTAAGCGCATGATATAAAACTTATCAACGAGCAAAGAACGGGCGAAATTATCGCAAGCGGTGAAAGTGAGCTGATTGACAAAAGTATGAAAGCAACTACGGATACCGTGGCAAGGCAAGCGGGCATAACCGTATTTAAAACAAAACTTTCGTCTGCCGTCTTATCGACTATTTCAAAGGCGCTAAGTTTTTTCATGTCTTCGTCTTTGAAGTTCTTTCTCATTCTGTCAAACAGGAAGCAAGTTCCTATCATCGTAAGAACGACGGTGATTACCGCAAAGGTTGCTATTGACGAACCGACGGGGATACGCGTAAGCGCCATAATCATAAGGAACAACGCAAGGTTATGGAAGTCCGCAAGAATTGCTCCGAGCGCCATCGTAAGTTTATAGCGGATTACAAAGTAAACAAAGTGGAAAACTATGCAAGCGGAAATCGCAACTGCCGCCATCGCAACAGACTTACCGCTACCAAGCAGGGTTTCGGCATCATTTGCAGCAGCGTAGTTGTACGCAATCGCCGCTTCATCCACTTCACCCTCAAGTTTATCGTTTATGATTTGTTTTGCATTTTCAAGTTTGCTAAAATCCGTTGAATTGATGAATTTGTAAATTACCGTGCCACCCGTTGTAGTATCGCCTACTGCAACCTGGTAGCTTTTAACGCCTGCTTCATTAAACGCGTCTTCACAGATTTTTTTAATGTGGTCAACGGGTTTTTCTTCTTTTCCGCTGAAATCGGTATCAACGTAAGTGACGGAAACGCTCTTATAATTTGCATAGTCGTCGCCGTAATTAAAGAAACCGTTTGCAACGCACTGGCAGATTATACCCACCAATAACCCGATAGCGATTATTGCGGAAGAAATAATAATAAACAAGTGCATTTTGGAGGAAAGCTTGAAATTAGTCTTCATCGTCTAACACCTCCCTATCATAGCCGCAGAACTTGAACTTGTCCTTTACAAGTGAAGATATTACGAACCACATAAATCTTGTGAACCAATGAAGAACATAAGAAGCAACGGTTGCAATGAAAAGTATCAGTCCGCATGCGGCAAGTTCACCCGTGCAAATAAGCGCAAGCATAGCCGCAACCACAAGGATAACTATATGCAAATCAAGAATTGTGGTAAGAGACTTTTTGTAGCCCGTCTTTACCGAAGCCTGAACGGTTCTACCCGTCAATGTTTCCTTCCTTACCGCTTCGAATACGCGGAAGTTCGAGAAGAGCAAAAGCACAAGTCCCAATACAAGGACGAACGCACCTGCAACGGTAAGCTGAATTCCTGTAAGCAAAATTGCCGTAATCATTATCACCGAGAAGGCAAGAGCGATTAAGCTGTTTACTAAACCGAGCTTTTTGTATTTCAAAACAGAAATCACTATTGCGCCGATAAGCGCCAAAAGCAATAAAACAAACAACCATATTACCGCGCTTTCGCCGAATGCAGGCGTAGTTGCGATAACTTCCGTATTCTTGCCGTCGTCATTGTAGTTATTCGCAAGAACGTTGCCCTGAATAACCGAATCAAGGATTATAGAGTAGTCTTTTGCGTAATTTTCGCCAACCTGGAAGGCAAGAGTTTTGTTTGTAATGTTTTCACCGTAGGTGATTTGAAGCCCCACGCAGGTATCGCCGATGAAGAAATAACCCGTACCGTCCGAAAGATTGCCGATGATATTGTTTAAATTCTTGTAGCCTTCGTCGTTGAGGTTAATTCTAACGTAGTGATTACCGCCTACGGCGTAATAATTTGCGCCCTTGAAGAAGTTTGCAAAGCCGTTGTATTTAAGAGGAATAATTGAAGTAGCCTTGTCGTCTTGTCCGTTTCTGAGGTCGATTTCGCCGTTCAAGGTAAGGTAATTTATCGTGTAGCCTATCTTGGTAAGCTCTTCACTGCGGGACGTATTGTCGTATTCTTTATACGCGGCATAGGTAAAGTTCGTGGGAACGGTTACCTTTATAACGTAGGTGTCCACTACGCTTACGGAATATTTCGTATAACCCTTTTGAGCGAACCTTGCGGTGATTATTTCAGCATCCTTTGCAACGCTTTCCGCAAAATCAGAGTCGGAAGAAAGTTTATCCTTTTCAACGTACACGCTGTTGTGCTGTTCGTACTTCTCTTCATACTCGCTCTTGTCCGGATTATCATTATCCTTTACTACGCTGTTATAATCCGCCTGTGAGATTACGCCTTCCGGATAAAAAAGCGCATATGCTTCGCCCGTGAGGTCACTTCCCATATGAATGGAAGTTATAAAAGAATTGTACCTTTCAACCTCGTTAAGCGGGCAAGATATTGTAGCAAAAAGCGATAATATTACAATTGCCGCAACGACAAGCGCAGTTATAATCGCCGATTTTACTTTACCCATCTTTACTCCTATATGATTTCCGCACAAATAAACTTTATGCGGCGCCGTGATAACATAATTTTTGACTTACTATATTATAGTAAATAATTTTTAAGCCGTCAATAAATTTACTAAGATAACGGGCTATTTTTGCATTTTTTTATGCGCTAATGAGTGCATTGCGCACTCGATACGCTTCTTCATCATCTCGCAGGTGAGTTTATAGGGCTTATTTATATCTCCTTCGAAATGATAATTGTTTGCACTGCAACCGCCGCTGCATATAAATTTTGCGTAGCAATCGCCGCAGTCTTCCCTTGTGAACAGGCAGGACGATGCAAACTTTTCCCTTATGGTTTTATCGAGCTTGCCTTCGTAAACGTTGCCCATCAAAAAGTCCTTATCACCTGCAAACTGGTGGCAAGGATATATATCGCCGTTTGGTGTTACGGAAAAATATTCGTTACCCGCGCCGCAAGCCGAAACGCGCTTTTGAAGGCAAGTGCCCCCTTCCAAATCCACGTTGAAATGGAAGAAGTTGAAGCCCTCTCCATTGTCGTATTTTTCAAGATACTTATCGCAAAGGGTTTCGTATTCCTTTAATACGGTGGGAATATGCTCTTCCTTTATAGCCAAATCGTCAATGTCGGTTACAACGGGCTCCATTGATATGCTGTCAAATCCGTTTTCGGCAAGGAAAATTACGTCCTTTGAAAAATCAAGATTTTTTGCCGTGAAAGTACCGCGCACGTAATAGTGCTTGTCCCCGCGCGAACGCACGAACTTTTTGATTTTGTCGATAATTAAATCAAAACTGCCCTTGCCGTTTTTGGTCTTTCTGATGGCGT
The DNA here is from genome assembly GCA_029062045.1 of Clostridia bacterium. Lineage (GTDB taxonomy): Bacteria > Bacillota > Clostridia > Christensenellales > Borkfalkiaceae > Coproplasma. The sequence continues at coordinate 7,964 of JAIDQV010000094.1, read as the reverse complement.
CGTGCACTTCCTTTCTTCCGTCGACGGATAAAACCACGTTTTCCATTTCGCGGTTGAAAAAGTCTATTGCGTCATCATCCAGTAAAAGCGCGTTGGTCGTGGTGGTAAAAAGAAACTTTTTACCCGCTTTATCGCCCTGCTCCCTAGCATATGCAACAACGTTTTTTATGGTCTGAAGGCACATCAACGGCTCGCCGCCGAAGAAATCCACTTCCAAAACCTTTCTGTTTCCGCTGTTTTCTATAAGAAAATCTATGGCTTTTTTCGCGGTTTGCTCGCTCATAAATTCGCGGGCGGAATGATACGCCCCCTCGTCGGCAAAGCAGTAGCGGCAACGAAGGTTGCAGTCATGGCAAATATGCAAACAAAGCGCCTTGACTTCGGTAGATTTCAAGGGGTAAGTTTTAATTTCTTCACGCAAAAAAAGTCCCTGCTCTTTTAAAGATGCAAGGTCGCTTTCTATTTCGGCAATTTTTTCTTCCGAAAGTTTAGGCATTTGCCCTACTTTTTCGTACTTTGCCTTTACGTAATTCGCGGTCAGCTCGTCGCATTCGTGCAAGCTACCGCTTCCGCTATCGTAAATATAGCTCTTATCTTTGTAATTGAAAACGTGTACCATTTAAGACGAAAAGGTGCAGAAAATTCTCTGCACCTAACCTTGTATTTTAGTTGTTCTTTTCGGGGTTCTGTTCTCTCGTTACCCTTTCACAGCTTTGGTTACCTACCGTGCAACTTGTTTTGCAAGCCGACTGGCAAGTACTTCTGCATTCGCCGCAACCTGTAACCTTTTTTTCTGCGGGTTTCGCTATTGTTTTAATCATACGAGAACTCTCCTTTGCTCTTTTTTATCAATTATAAAATAAGGAGAGAGAAAAATCAAGCAATTTAAGAAGTTTTTTTGATATTGACGGCGATTATGCCCGATATAGCTCCGGCAACCGCACCGACGATAAGTTCTACGATAAACAGCCAGCTTACAGAAAACGACATCGATATAAGCCCGAAGACAAGGTATGTAATTATAACCGACGATAAACCGTGAATTACGCCCTTAACAAGCCCTTTATCACCGCGGATAAAGATGAGCCCGCCCGCCGCTATCGCAAGAATTTTGAATACCTGGTTTACGGGTTTTACCGCAGTTAACGGAAGCGAAAAAAGCTGAATTATTACCGTAAAAATAAGCACGAAAGCAAGGGAAAAAAGTACTGCGGCAAACACCGCTTTAAGTATCTGAAAAACGTTAGTGCGCATAAAAAAACCTCCGCTTTAATTTATGCGGAGGTTTTGTATTTTAGAATTTTACTTGTTTTTCTTCTTCGCCTTTTTTACCGTTTTTCTTGGGCTTTACCAATTCGGTTTTCTCTTCCTCTACTGCGGGGGAGTCAACCTTTTCTTCGTTTATAGACGCAACGGGTTCTTCTACGGGTGAAACCGTAGCTTCGCCTTCTTCGGCAGTTGAAGGTTCTTCAACTTTTTCTTCCTTCTTTTCAACTACCGCGTCGGTCTGATAGATAGCTTGTCTGTCAAACTTAATATAGCTTTTGCCGGATTGCTCGGTACCCGTTTCCAAAACGAAGGTATTCTCTTCATTGTCCACTTCAACTACTATTCCGCAAATGCCGCCGATGGTTTTAACCTTATTTCCGGGCTTAACTGCATTGATTAAGTCCTGCGCGTCCTGCTCTTGCTTTTTGCGCTTTTTGTTTGAAAGGAAATAGAAAACCGCAATAACAACTATAAGAACGGCTACGATAGCAAGCATTATATATTGACTGTAACCGCTGTTTGCGGGAGCATCGTCAAGTAAAGAAGTAAACATAATTTCTCCTAAAACTTTAATTTATTTTACTATAATATTTTTTATTGCTAATTGCAAGCAATTTTAAACTTAAATAATTTTTTTGTCTTAAATTTCACAAAAAAGCGCCCTTTTTATTCACATTTTCCGAATTCCGAATAGAATTTTTCGGCAAAATCGGTCAAGCTGTCGGCAAAAATTGCTTCGCGCATATCCGCCATGAGCTTGTGCAAAAAGGTTATATTGTGCAAACTTAAAAGCATTGAAGCAAGCATTTCGTTGACGTTAACAAGGTGCCTTAAATACGCCTTTGTGTAATTCTTACAGCAGTAGCAATTACACTTTTCGTCCAGCGGTGTAAAGTCTTCTGCATAAGTTGCATTCCTTACTACCACTTTTCCCTTTGAGGTAAACGCAGTGCCGTTGCGGGCAATTCTGGTCGCAAGCACGCAGTCGAACATATCAATCCCGCGCTTTACACCCTCTATAAGACAGTCGGGGCTGCCGACGCCCATTAAATATCTGGGAACGCCTTCGGGCATTTCGGGGCGCATTAATTCAAGCATTTTGTACATAAGACTTTTAGGCTCGCCGACAGAAAGTCCGCCTATTGCTATTCCCTCGGTTGCATACGGCTTTGCTCGGCGCAAACTTTCCATTCTGAGGTCGTCGTAAAAATTACCCTGAACTATGGGGAAAAGCGCTTGGTCATCCCTAGTCTTTGCGGCAACACACCTCTCTAACCAACGTGAAGTGCGTTCCATAGCAGCCTCTGCCTGGCTGTGAGTATAACCGTACTCGCTGCACTGGTCAAACTGCATTATTATGTCGGCGCCAAGGTTCTCTTCTATGGACATAACTTTTTCTGGCGTGAACAGGTGCTTTGAGCCGTCTATATGCGAATTGAAATAAACGCCTTCGTCCTTAATTTTGTTTAATTTAGTCAAAGAAAATACCTGGAACCCGCCGCTGTCCGTCAAAATGGGCTTGTTCCAGTTCATAAATTTGTGCAAGCCGCCCGCCTTTTTGACAAGCTCGTCGCCGGGACGAAGATACAAATGGTAAGTGTTTGAAAGAATAATTTGCGAGCCCGCCTCTTTCAAATCGCGCGGGTACACACCCTTGACCGTAGCTTGCGTGCCTACGGGCATATAGACGGGCGTTTTAATATCGCCGTGCGGGGTATGGAACACCCCCGCCCTTGCGCCCGTGTGTTTATCGATATGTTGTAATTCAAAACTAAAATGCTTCATTTTATTCTTTATGCTTTGTATATAGTATTAAACTTTATGGATTATCCGTTAAATACGAATTAATGAAATTATTAAATTCTTCTTCGTCGCAATAAACTCGCCCGTCATACAATGCATCATTAACTATAATATCTTGCGCGACCCAATGGATAAATTCGCAATCACCATTATAATATTTAACTAATATCACGTTACAGTTTCCGGAAACATATATGGGGTCACCGATAAAATATTTACCAAACTTTATTTCTTTGAACTTAATTAGAAAATCATCAATGTCTTCAATTTCAGCAAGAGTTTCATAATCGCTTTGTGTTGCATAATAATCCTCGAGAGTATAGACAATGCTTATACTCTCAATTTCCGATTCGTCATAATGAAATGGATAAGAGATAGTTTTGCCACACCCGACACAACCGCATAAAAATACGGTAAACGATGCAAATATACAACAACATAAAGCTCTGATTTTCATTATACGCTTCCCCGACTTAACACCTAATAGATAAAAGTGGCGTCACCGAAACTGAAAAATCTGTATTTTTCCTCTACGGCTGTTTTGTAGAGGTTTAATATCTCTTCTCTGCCCGTGAGCGCGGCAACAAGCATTATTAAAGTACTTTCGGGCAAATGAAAGTTGGTTATAAGCGCATCTACGCACTTGAACTTGTAAGGCGGATAAATAAAAATCTGCGTATTGCCTTTTTTAGGCTTTACCGTGCCGTCCTCTTCGGCAACGCTTTCAAGCGTTCTTACCGAAGTCGTGCCGACGGCGATTACTCTTCTGCCCTCTTTTTTTGCGGCGGTTATAATCTTTGCCGCATCTTCACCGACCTCGAAATATTCCGAGTGCATTTTGTGATCGGTAATAATATCTTCTTTTACGGGGCGGAAAGTACCCAACCCAACGTGCAAAAGAACTTCCGCAATTTGAACGCCCTTTGCCTTGATTTTTTCAAGAAGTTCGGGCGTGAAATGCAAACCAGCCGTAGGCGCCGCCGCCGAGCCGTCAACCTTTGCATAAACGGTCTGATAGCGGTTTTTATCCTGCAATTTTGCCTTTATATACGGTGGCAGGGGCATTGAACCCAGCCTTTCCAAAATTTCTTCAAACACGCCTTCGTATTCAAAGTGAACTATTCTTTCACCGCTGTCGGTTATGCCTGTAACGGTTAAGGAAAGCTCATCCGAAATATACAGCCGTTTGCCGACGGTGCATTTTCTTCCGGGCTTGACAAGTACTTCCCAGTCGTTTATGTCAAGTCGTTTAAGAAGAAGCACCTCTACCGCGCCGCCGTTTTCCGTCTTTGCGTAAAGCCTGGCGGGCAAAACCTTTGTGTTGTTGACTACAAGGACGTCACCCGCTTTCAAATAATTAATTATATCTCTGAAAATTTCATGCTTTACTTCGCCCGTGTTTCTGTTATAGGTCAAAAGGCGCGAACTGTCCCTAGGGGTTGCCGGGGTTTGCGCAATTAACTCTTCGGGCAAGTCGTAGTAAAAATCGCTTTTTTTGTACTGCATGGTTATTTATCGTTTCTGTCGAACATAGAAATCTGTTCGCGTTGTTTTTCGCTGGGGGTATAACCCAAATGCTCGTAACCGCCGCGAAGAATCATTCTTCCGCGGGGCGTGCGGGCGATAAAGCCGAGCTGTAAAAGATACGGCTCGTACACGTCCTCGATAGTGCCTGCGTCCTCGTTAATAGTTGCGGCAAGAGTTTCAAGTCCCACTGGTCTGCCGTCGAACTTTTCTATCATTGCACGAAGTAGTGCCCTATCCACTTCGTCAAGCCCCAAATCGTCAACTTCCATTTTTGCAAGAGCGAACTTTGCATCAGCAAGGGTTACGGCGGGGTTATTGTTTATAGTTGAGAAATCGCGCACACGCTTTAAAAGTCTGTTTGCAATTCTGGGCGTACCGCGTGAACGCTTTGAAATTTCCTTTGCCGCCTCATCCTCTATATTTATGCCGAGGGTGCGGGCGCTTCTTAAAACTATTTCTTTAAGCTCGTCAGGCGTGTACATTTCAAGACGGCATATAATGCCGAACCTGTCGCGCAAAGGGTTTGCTATCATACCCGCGCGGGTAGTTGCGCCGATAAGCGTGAACTTCTTCAAAGAAAAACGGATATTGCGCGCACTCGGACCTTTGCCGACGATAATATCCAAGGCATAGTCTTCCATAGCGGAATACAAAATTTCTTCAACGCTGTGGTTTAAACGGTGTATTTCGTCAATGAAAAGCACGTCGCCGTCATTGAGGTTAGTAAGAATTGCCGCCAAATCACCGCTTCTTTCTATTGCGGGTGCGGAAGTCAACTTTAACTGACCGCCCATTTCACCCGCTATTATGTGCGCGAGCGTGGTTTTACCAAGACCGGGCGCACCGTACAAAAGAACGTGTTCCAAAGCCTCGCCCCTCTGTTTTGCGGCGTTCATATAAACTTTTAAGTTTTCTTTGACCTTGCTTTGTCCGACGTAGCCTTCAAGCGTTTTGGGGCGGAGAACGTTTTCCTCGAAATCGTACTCGCCTTTCGTGCTTTGAACTAATCTGTCGTCCTCAGAGGTGTATTCTTCTTCATCGTCAAAAAACATTTTAAATTACCTTTACATTCCTTGAAGGGCAAGCCTTATAATTTCTTCTATATCTTTTGCGCCAGCGTCTTTTGCGCGGGAAATTGCCTTTGCGCTTTCCGCACGGGTGAAGCCAAGCGTCATTAGCGCGACAACCGCGTCTTCGTCCCCGCTTGAAATTCTTACGGGAACGGATTCGCCCGCCGCAGACGAAGCGGAAATATTTGCTGAAACCTTTTCACGCAGTTCCAAAATAATACGCTCTGCCGTCTTCTTGCCCATACCTTTTACTGTGGAAAGGCGCTTTACGTCGTTCATAGCGATTGCCGTTGCAACCTCGCCCGCGTTCATACCCGAAAGAACGGCTATGCCCATTTTAGGGCCTACGCCCGAAACCGAAACGAGTTTTAAGAACATTTCCTTTTCTTCAACGGACGAAAACCCGAAAAGGCTTACCCCGTCCTCACGGACTTGAAGATAAGTGAAAACCTCGCCTTCCCTTTTACCCGCCAAAGCGTTGTACGCAGTTCCCGTAACCAACACTTCGAATCCTACGCCCGAAGCTGTTTCAATAAGCGCGGTATCGGGGGTTAACGATAAAATTTTTCCTTTTAAAAAGCCAATCATAATATTTCCTTACTTAATATTGAAAAGTCTGCCGAAGCGAGAAGTGTGCGCGTGGCACAGCGCAACCGCCAAAGCGTCCGCCGCGTCGTCGGGGCGGGGAATTTTATCAAGGTGCAAAAGCGAAGTTACAACGTGCATCATCTGAATTTTATCGGCCTTGCCGTACCCTGTCAACGACTGTTTTATTTGGTTGGGGGTGTATTCGTAGAGCTTGCCGCAGTACTTAATGCAAGTTAAAAGCATAACCCCTCTTGCGTGGGCGACGGGAATACCCGTTGTAATGTTCTTTGAAAAGAACAGCTCTTCAACCGCAATTTCATCGGGCTTGTACTTTGTAAGAATTTTGTTTATACCCTCTTCCAGCATAGCAAGACGGACGGGCAAACTTTCGTCCTTGGGCGTCAAAACCACACCGTAATCAACGGGAACGGTATTGTCGTTTTTAAGTTTTTCTATAACCCCGTAGCCCATAGTTGCAAGTCCGGGGTCAAGTCCCAAAATAATCATTATATTAATTGTAATGTAATTTGTCGAATATGTCAACATAATTTAACCGCCCGCGCTTTTCTAAACGCGGGCGGACTTTTTTATTGAATTTCGGGGTAATTTTACAATACACCCCCATATATGCTTGAAATAACGTAGTCTTAGCGATAACTTTCGGCTAATTTTTTAAATGCGGGAAGAGCGCGTTCAAGCATTTCGGGCGCAACGCAATAAGAAATTCTTGCATACCCTTCACAGCCGAAATCATTGCCCGGAACAATTAAAAGCTCGTACTTTTTCGCCCTTTCGCAGAAGTCAATAGCCGATTTTTCGGGTGATTTTACAAACATATAGAACGCGCCGTCGGGTTTTACTACTTTAAAGCCGTATTCAGTAAGCGCAGAATAGAGTTTGTCGCGGTTACGCTTGTAAATTGAAATATCGGAAGTCAAGTTGTAAACCTTCTTTATAAGCTGTTGAAACAGATTCGGCGCGCACACGAAGCCAAGCGACCTACCCGCACCACACACAGCGGCGTAGACCTCGGAAAAGTTGGGCATTTTGCTGTTGACCCCCACATATCCCATTCTTTCGCCGGGTAATGACAGGCTTTTAGAGTAAGAATAGCACACCATACTGTGCTTATAATAGTTCATAACGTAAGGCACTTTGGTGCTTTTATCGTACACAAGCTCCCTGTAAGGCTCGTCCGCGATTAAATAAATGGGGTTACCGTACTTTTTCGAGCATTTTTCAAGCAATTCCGCAAGTTTAATAACCTCTTCTTCTGTATACACAACACCACTCGGATTATTGGGCGAATTTATGATTACCCCCTTAGTATGTGCCGTTATCGCGCTTTCGAGCTTATTAAAATCGATATGAAAGGTGTCTTCTTCGCCTTTAACAACCACGAACTTTGCGCCTGCGTGTTCGGTGAAAACTCTGTACTCGGGAAAGAAGGGCGCAAAGGTTATGACCTCGTCTCCCTCATTCAAAAGGGCGTTCAAAACTATGGTAAGCGAAGCCGCCGCTCCGCACGTTAAATAAAAGCAGTCGGCATTAAGCTCGGTACCGAAGCGGGCATTCGTATAGTCCGCAAGGGTCTTCCTCGTTTCATAGTCGCCTTGTGCGGAAGTATAACCGTGCAACACAACAGGGTCGTAAGTATCGATTATTTCTTTTATAGCCGCATTCACTTGGGGCGGGGCGGGCACGCTG
>JAIDQV010000093.1 GCA_029062045.1 Clostridia bacterium | reverse complement strand
ATCAGAGAGAGTTCCTAGCGCGGGGCGGCTTTTCATTTTTATTTATTACATCATTCCTGAAAACATGTCTTTGACGGTATCTATTATCCCGTCCATAACGCCCGTTAGAAGTAATACAACTATTACTATCCCTATTAACGCTATCCATAAAAGGTCAAAAAAGAGCCAAACCCTTGCAAGGCTTCTTCTGTTTATGCTTCGGCGGTTAAATGCAAAAACCCACGTTAAAATAAAACTTATAAAACCGAACGCATTAAACAGAATACTCCAACCGATTATGCTCCACATAGTAAGCGGACGGTATTTTTCGGGAAGCTGAGCTATTTCGTCTTTTTCTACTCTGTTCATAATCTACCTCTTAATTATTTTCGTCCGTGTTCTCTGCTATATATTTATTGAGCATGGACTTTCCTTTCTTTATGCCGAACTTTAAAATTCTGTCTTTAATAGTTTGCTTGGGCGGCTTTTCCTCTTCCTCAACGCTGCCTTCGAAGTTTAAATCCTTGCAGGGGTCAAAGGTAACGTAACCGCACTCCGCCGCGTAAGAAAATACGTTTTTCAAAATACCTTCAAGCACGGGCTTATCCTCTTCCGTCGCTCTGTCAACAACGTTTAAGAGGGCGGCGGGTTTAATTGAATTTATGTATCTTCTCCCAAGCGAGGGAATTAAGTAGGTATCAATCTGTCTGCCTATATTATCAAAATACTTGCTCGAAACTTTCTTTACCGCACCGCTCTTTGCGTTGCCCGAAACGGCAAGTTCGTACCACTCTAAAATAACCTTTGAAAAGCGGTACTTTGCCCTTACAGGGGATAAAAGCCAGCGCACCATCTTGCCCGTGCCGCCGAAAATCAGCGGTAGAAGCTGGACGATAATAGTTATTACCGAAAAGATAATTATTAAAATATCCACGGCAACGCTTGCCGCGGCGGTATCGTCAGACCGCGATAAAACTATTGCCGTAATTGAAATTGCAACCGAAAGCAGCCTTACAAGCAGTTTTACGATTGTTAAAGTTCTTTTTACCTTTATGACACCTTTAGTTCCCGCTTTGCTTCCGAGGACCGATATAGTTATTAAAACTATAAAGAGGACCACGTACGCCGCAAGCAAACAGTATAAAACTATCTGGAATTTCAACCCGAGCTTATTCGTAAGCCCCGCAAAAAGTACGTACGCCGAGTATAACAGCATAAATATGGTACTTATCGTAAGAGTAAGAATATTCAGCCTGCGCGCGATAACGGCGCGGTTTGCGTATACGTTTTTTATAAAACAGCGAATATCGAAGATGTCTTTTGCAAGGGTAAACGTTTCTTCCGCAGTTATGGTATGGCGGATATTTACCTGTTCTTCGGTTTGCTGTTCGTTCTGCTTTTTTTCCATTTTTGACCTACTAGTTCTTTCGGTAGAACTATTGTATCATATTTTCATATTCGTTGTAAAGCCCGTCAAGCTGTAATTTTATGGTTTGGAGTTTTTCCAAAATTACACTGACCTTTTTGTAATCAGCCGCAACTGCCGGGTCGGAAAGTTCTGCGTTTAACTCTTCTTCCTCTTTTTCCAATGCGCAAATTTTCTGCTCGATTTGCTTTACGGCGGTTTTTCTGCGCTCTTCTTCCGCACGTTCTTTTTTAGAACGGTACGAAGACTGCTTTTCTTCCTTTAGGGCGTTTTGCCGTTTTTCTTCCTCTTGCCTAAGGACAGCCTCGCGCTTGCGCTTCTTTTCTTCTGTAAAGAATGAGTAGTCCCCGTCGTAGACGTTGAGTTTGCCGTCCTCTATTTCAACTACCTTCCCCGCAATCGCCGAAATAAAGTACCTGTCGTGCGAAACGAAAAGAATAGTGCCTTCAAAATCCTTTAACGCTTTTTCAAGGCTTTCGCGGGCGGGCAAGTCAAGGTGGTTTGTAGGTTCGTCCAAAAGAAGGAAGTTGCCGTGCTCGCACTCTAATATGCAAAGCGCAAGTTTGGCGCGCTCTCCGCCCGAAAGAGATTTGACGGGTTTTGTCATATCTTCTTCGAACAGTCCGCACCTTGCAAGTGCCGACCTCACTTCCGTCTGGGTAAGCCCAACGTGTCTTTCCCAAAGCTCTGAAAGCACGGTGTTTTCGCCGTTTAAGTTGGCGCCCTCCTGGTCGTATAAAGCGGGCCTTACAAACCGCCCTATTTCGATTTGCGGGTTTACTCCCTTTGAAATTTCTTTAATAAGCGTGGACTTACCTGTGCCGTTTTCACCTGTCAAAGCGACCTTTTCACCGCGTCTTATTTTTAATTGCCCCCCACATATGAGCCGTTTACCGCATATTTCAAGGTCTAAGCCGTTTATAGATAAAACGTTTTCGTAAGGGGAATTTTCAAACGTAAATTTATATGAAGGGGCTTTTGGCGGGGTAAAGGGCTTTTCCAGAATCTCCATTCTTTCAAGCTGTTTTACCCTGCTTTGCGCCGACTTGGCGGTAGTTGCGCGGACGATATTTCTGTCAACGTAAGTCTGTAACTTCGCCCTTTCTTCCTGCTGTGCTTCGTACTCTTTTAAAAGCCGAGCCTGTCTTTCCGCCTTTAAAACTTTATATTTTGAATAATTGCCGGAAAATGATAATAATTTTTTGTTTTCAATCTCTAAAATGCGTGAGGTAAGCCTGTCTAAGAAGTATCTGTCGTGCGAAACAACCAAAATAGCGCCTTTGAACGAAGAAAGATATTCTTCAAGCCAGAAAAGCGTTGAAATATCAAGGTGGTTTGTAGGCTCGTCTAAAATCAAAAGGTCGGGCTGTTCAAGCAAAAGCCTTGCAAGTTTTAGGCGGGTTTTCTCACCGCCGGACATTGTATCGACAACCTGGTGGTATTTATCTATAAAGCCCATACCGTTTAAAACGGTCTTAATTTTTACTTCAACAGAATAACAGTCGTGTGACGAAATATAGGCGTTTAAATTCTCGATTTGTGCCGAAACTGCGGCATATTCGGGGGTGTACGAGTCAAAAGCAGCTAATTTCAAAGACAGTTTTTCCAATTTTTCTATTGCGGAAAGCTCTTCTTTAAATACGCTTAACGCCTCTCCGTAAACGGTGTTACCGCTTAAATAGCCGCCGTTTTGTTCAAGGTAGCCTATGCGTGCGCCGTTCTTTTTTATGACCTTTCCGCTGTCGGGATACAGCTCGCCCATAATAAGTTTTATGAGGGTAGTTTTACCCTCTCCGTTAGAACCGATAAGTCCGACGCGCTCACCCTCGTTTACGGCAAAGGAAACTTCTTCGAATATTAAATTGTCGCCGTAAGAAAATTTGGCGTCGTCAACAGTTATTATCATACATTAAAAGTCCCAGTTGGGGATAAAACCTTCGCTTGCACTATCGAAATCCTGCAAAAATACGTTTTCCAGCCCGTACTCTTCCACCGCGGCAACCACTTTTTCATACTCTCTTTTAGTTATGCGGCGGTTAAGCTCTTTGAATTTTTCAATTTCGCCAAATGGCGTGTATTGGCTCATAAGACTGAAATACACGGTTTTGGGAAGAGTTGCAACAAATTTTACAACGTTTACACTGTCGTAAGCGGCAAGCGGAAGAATTAAATGGCGGACTATACAACCCGAAAGCATTTTGCCGTCCTCACGCATTTTCAACGGTTTTTGCGCCATAAACTTAACTGCGGGCAACGCGTAGTCGGCATAGTCGGCGCGCGAAGTATAGCGCTTTGAAAGTGCGTTATCCATAAATTTCAAGTCGGTAAGCCAAATATTAACAAACTTATCGGCAAGGCGCAAAGCCTCTTCCGTTTCGTACCCGTGAGTGTTGTAAACAATGGGTATTTGAGGGTGATAAATTTCGATTGCCCCCATAATATGCCTCAAATAATGGGTAGGATTGACTAAATTTATGTTTTCCGCGCCCATATCTTCAAGCTCTTTGAAAACGTCGGCAAGTTCCTTTGCCGTTATCTCTTTTCCGCGCAAATTGCGGGATAAATCGAAGTTCTGGCAGAATGCACATTTAAGCGAACACCCGCAAAAAAATACGCACCCACTGCCTTTATTAAAGGAGATTGGCGGCTCTTCAAAAGGATGAAGATAATATTTTGCAATTTTAATACCTTTAACTCCGCATGCGCCAAAAGACTTCTCTCTGTCGACGCCGCAGGAAACGGGGCACTGATTACAATTCATAATTTAATTATATAATAAATACACAACAAATGCAAATTGTTTGACAAAGGTGCGATTAAACAGTATAATATTTTCAAACCTATAAAGAGTGTGCGAGGGAACGGCCCTGCGACCACACAGCAACCTGCAATGCAAGGTGCTAACGCCGAACCGATGGGGAAATATAGATATTGCACTCCTCTTCGGTTGAAGAGGAGTTTTTTTAGACGAAAGAGGTATTTATGAGGAAGTATTTTACAAGTGAGAGCGTGACCGAGGGACATCCCGATAAACTGTGCGACCAAATTTCCGACGCTTGCCTTGACGCAATTTTAAAAAGCGACAAGAACGCGCGTTGCGCTATCGAGTGCTGCGCCGCATACGACAGACTTCTTATAATGGGCGAAGTTACCACCACTGCGGAAGTCGATTACGAAAAAATTGCAAGGAATACTATCGAGAAAATAGGTTACAAGCACGGTTCGTTTGCATTCGACAAATGCAAAATAGACGTTGCGGTTCACCGCCAGAGCCCCGATATTGCTATGGGCGTTGAAAGGTCCGGAAGCGTAGATATACGCGACAGCTTCGGCGCGGGCGACCAAGGAATGATGTTCGGCTATGCGTGCAGGGAAACCGAAGAGCTTATGCCCCTTCCTATTGCACTTTCACATAAACTTGCTTTAAGACTTACGGAAGTGCGGAAGCTGGGCATATTGCCCTACCTGCGCCCCGACGGCAAAACCCAGGTTACGGTTGAGTACGACGGCAAAACGCCCGTGCGCGTTGACACTGTCGTCGTTTCGGCACAGCACAATTCCAAAGTGTCGCAAGAGCAGTTGAGGGAAGATATTTTGAAGCACGTTGTTTCTATTATTCCCGAAAAACTTTTGGATAAAGACACTAAATATTTTATAAACCCTACCGGCAGGTTTGAAATAGGCGGACCCGAGGGCGACAGCGGGCTTACGGGCAGGAAGATTATTGTTGATACCTACGGCGGAAGATGCGCGCACGGCGGCGGAGCTTTTTCGGGCAAGGACCCGACCAAAGTCGACCGCTCGGCAACTTATATGACTAGGTATGTTTGCAAGAATTTGGTTGCCGCAGGGCTTTGCGATGAGGTTGAACTTCAAGTTGCTTACGCTATCGGCGTTGCCAACCCCGTTTCGGTATTTATTGACACATTCGGCACGGGCAAACTTCCGGACGGCGAAATTGCCGACATAGTTGTGAAAGAGTTCGACCTTCGCCCCTATTCCATTATCGAAACGCTTGGACTTCGCGCGCCTATATATTCCGCGACGGCGGCGTACGGGCACTTCGGCAAGGACGGCTTACCTTGGGAAAGGGTGAACAAAGCCGAAGATTTGAAAAAATATTTAAAGTAAAAGACACCTAAGCTAAGCGCGAAATTTGCCGCAATGTGTTGACACGTTGAAGGCTTTATGATAACATTTTGAATATGATTAATATATTTTACTGTTCGGATAAAAAGTATTTTAAGCAACTTTTTTTATCGCTTATAACCTTGGTTGACCACACTGACGAAGCGTTAAACGTAACCATTTTAACCGAAGAAGTCAGCGAAATATCAAGAAACAAGGCACATACGGAAGAAGACCGCTTGTTTTGCGAAAAACTTTTAAAATCCAAAAACCCCGAAAGCAAAGTGAATTTGGTGGATATTTCGGATTTGTTCCGTCAAAGGCTGCTGCCTAGCGTGAACTATCCCAACAAGTATTATCATTACTTTGTTACCCTGCGCCTTGTTGCGGACCTTGTGCCCGAAATAGGCGATAAAGTTATTTACCTTGATACCGACGTATTCTTCAACGATGACGTCAAAAAATTGTGGGATATCTTTGACGAAAGGTACGAAATGACGGGCAGGCGCGACGCAGGCCGAATAACGAAGTATATACACTCCGGCGTTATGCTTTTGAATATGAAGCTGATAAGAGAAAACCACTCTTTTGAAAAGGCGTGCGAGCGTTGCCGAAACAAAAAGTATATCTGTTACATAGATATGTCGGCTTTGAATACCGTCATCAAAAAGAAAAGAGTTATGCCTACTCGGTTTTGCAGCTTTAAATATAAAAAGGATAACGTTATACACCACCTTTGCGCGATTAGGGAAGGTAAAGTTCTGTTCAGTAAAAAATGGTGGCACAGGATTAAACCCGACGAAATCGAGCTTATGCGCAAAGCATGCCCTTATTACGAAAACTACTATAACCTTTTTGAGGAATACGCTAAAACTTACAATTTTGAACCTTAAAACAGAAAAGCAGCGGACGCAAAATTGCGTCCGCCGCTTTTAAATTTGTAATTAATAAGCTCTTGCAAAAATAACCACGTGCTTTGCCTTTTTACCGCAAATTGCGCAGGTTTTTGCGCTTTCGCCTTCGGCGAATACACGCGCGGTAGCAGCCGCGTACGACTTCACTTTATCCTCGCACTCGCGGCAACCGCACCAGCCCGCTTTTACGAAGTTGCCGCCGTCAACGCCCTTCAAAATTCCGTCAAGGTCGTCGGCGCAAACTATACGGCTATCGCGGCGCACCTTTGCCGCTTCAAGCATATCTTTTTGAACGGTTGTAAGCAATTTCGTTACTTCGTCCGCAAGACCGTCCAAAGAATACGCGTTCTTTTCCAAAGTGTCACGGCGGAAGATAAGCGCCTTGCCATCTTCGATATCGCGCGGTCCTAATTCTATTCTTAAAGGCACACCCTTCATTTCCCACTCGTTAAACTTCCAGCCGGGGGAATTGTCGGTATCGTCAAGTTTTACGCGCACGCCTGCCTTTTCGAGTTTTTCTTTAACTTCTGCGCACTTTTCCAAAACGCCGCCTTTCTTTGCCGCGATGGGAACTATTACGACCTGCACGGGCGCAACGACGGGCGGAAGAACCAAACCTCTTTGGTCGCCGTGAGCCATTATAAGTGCGCCGATAAGCCTTGTGGACACGCCGAAGCTAGTTGTATAAGCGTACTTCTGCGCGCCGTCCTTATCGAGGAATTTAATATCGAAAGCCTTTGCAAAGTTCTGACCGAGGAAATGGGTTGTACCCGCCTGCAAACTTTTACCGTCCTTCATCATTGCCTCCATACCGTAGGTAGCAACGGCGCCGGCAAACTTTTCTTTTTCGGTTTTTCTACCCGTTATTACGGGAATTGCAAGGCAGTTTTCGGCAAATTCTTTATAAACCGAAAGCATCTTCGCCGTTTCGGTTTCGGCCTCTTCCTGGGAAGCGTGCGCCGAATGTCCTTCCTGCCACAAGAACTCGGAAGTTCTGAGGAAGGGGCGCGTGGTCTTTTCCCAACGCATAACGTTTGCCCACTGGTTTATTAAAATGGGCAACTCGCGGTAAGACTGCAACCACTTAGAATACATATTGCCTATTATAGTTTCGGACGTGGGGCGGATTGCCAAAGGCTCGGCAAGTTCTTCGCCGCCCGCGTGGGTTACAACCGCCACTTCGGGCGCAAAACCTTCAACGTGCTCGGCTTCCTTCGTGAAAAAGCTCATAGGAATGAGCAAAGGGAAATATGCGTTTTCATAGCCCTTTTCCTTGAAGCGCTTGTTAAGCTCGGCTTGAATATTTTCCCAGATGGCGTATCCGTAGGGGCGGATAACCATACTGCCCTTTACGGGGCCGTAGTCGACGAGTTTGGTCTTTATAACTACGTCGGTATACCACTGCGGAAAGTCCTTTTCAATATCTGCGATTTGTTCAACAAAATTTTCTTTTGCCATAGAAAGCAAACCTCTTTAATAATAATCCTTTGAATTATATCATAGATAAGCCGAAAAATAAAGGATTTTAAAGCTATTTGGTAAACTTATACAGCAAAAAAATTTAAGAGCGACGCGCTTCAAACACTTGTAAAACAAAGTCAAATATTATATAATACGGTTATATGCAATTCGAAGAATTGAAAAATCTTAAAAGCGGAACGGACGTGCGCGGCGTTGCCGTAGCAGGGGGGCTGCCCGTAAATCTTACCGATGAAGCCGTTCAGCTTATCGTAAACGCGTTTGTAAAGTGGCTTTCTTTAAAGTGCGGTAAAGACAAGTTCAGAATTGCGATAGGTAACGACAGCCGCATTTCGGCACAGCGGATAGTTGCCGCTGCAAAAAGCGCGCTACTATCCTGCGGGTGCGACGTTGTTTATACGGGGCTTTCTTCCACCCCCTCGATGTTCATTTTGCTGAAATCTGGCTGGGACGTTGACGCTTCTATAATGGTTACCGCCTCTCATATGCCTTATGACAGAAACGGGTTGAAGTTCTTCACCCCTGAGGGCGGGCTTGACGGCAAGGACGTAGAAGAAATTTTACGCCTTGCGGCGGACGGCGAAAGGCTGCACGGCAAAGGTATTTACGAAGAAAAGTCTTTTATGGACGAGTATTCTCAAATACTTGTGAATACCGTTGAAAGCGCGTGCGGGAAACTTCCTTTAAAGGGCAAGAAAATTATAGTTGACGCGGGCAACGGCGCGGGCGGCTTCTTTGCCGAAAAGGTTTTAAAGCCTTTGGGCGCCGACACCGAAGGCAGTCAGTTTTTAGAGCCCGACGGATATTTTCCCAACCACATACCCAACCCCGAGGACAAGGTTGCCATTGCAAGCATATCTTCCGCGGTTATAAAAGAAAAAGCCGACCTCGGCATAATATTCGATACCGACGTGGACAGGGCGGCTTGCGTTGACAAAAGCGGCGGAGAAATAAACAGAAATGCGTTAATTGCGCTTGTTTCGGCCATACTGTTAAAGGACAAGGCGGGCACTATAGTTACCGACAGCGTTACAAGCGACGGACTTACGGAATTTATCGAAAGCCTGGGCGGAAAGCATTTCAGATACAAGCGCGGATATAAAAACGTTATCGACAAGTGTAAAGAGCTTAACGAAAGCGGCGAATATTCCCCCCTTGCGATAGAAACTTCGGGGCACGCGGCATTTAAAGAAAATTATTACCTTGACGACGGCGCGTACCTTATCACAAAAATTCTGATAAGTCTTGCGTTGCAGGCGAAAGAGGGCAAGGATTTAACCTCCCTAATCTCTTCACTGAAAAGACCCGTTGAAGAGAGCGAAGTGCGAATTACCTTTAACGAAAGAAGCGTCGACTTCAAAAAAGAGGGCGCTTTGGTTATAGAAGATTTAAAGGTAATTGCAAAAAACGATAAAAATATGGTTTTATCGCCCGTAAATCACGAGGGCGTTAGAATAAATTTAAAGGCCGATAAAGGCGGCTGGATGCTTATAAGAATGAGCGTTCACGACCCCGTTATGCCTATAAATATCGAAAGCAACTACCATGGCGGAAATATGTACGCCGCGAAAACGCTTTTGAAAATTTTGGAAGGCTACCCCTTCCTCGAACTTAAAAATTTGAAAAATTTTACATTGTAAGGAGAAAACGTCAATGTCTATAAATACGAAGTGCATAGACACCATTAGGGTGCTTTCGGCGGAAGCCATTCAACGCGCAAAATCGGGTCACCCCGGCATTTGCCTTGGCGCTGCGCCCATAGGCTTTGAAGTGTTCAAAGACTTTTTGAAGTTCAACAGCGAGAACCCCCGTTGGGACAACCGCGACAGGTTTGTTCTTTCGGCAGGGCACGGCTCGATGCTTCTTTACTCGCTTTTGCACCTTTTCGGCTACGACTTAACACAAGAAGACTTGATGAATTTCCGTCAACTCGGCTCGCGCACGCCCGGTCATCCCGAATACGGCAAGACGGACGGCGTTGAAACTTCTACCGGTCCTTTGGGTCAAGGCTTGGGCAACGCCGTAGGTTTCGCACTTGCGGAAGCGCACCTTGCTTCTATTTTCAACCGCCCCGACTACCCCATCGTTGACCACTTCACCTACGTTTTGTGCGGCGAGGGCTGCCTTGAAGAGGGCATCGGATATGAAGCATGCTCGTTCGCGGGTACGCAAAAGCTGGGCAAGCTGATACTTTTATACGATAAGAACGATATTACCATAGAGGGCGATATCGGCACTAACTTCAACGAAGACGTTGCAACGCGCTTCTGCGCACAGGGCTGGCAGGTTATACGCGTTCCCGACGCAAACAACCTTTCGGTTTTGAAATGCGCCATCGAACGCGCGCAAAGCGATTTGACCCGTCCCTCTATAATTATCTGCACTTCCAAAATAGGCTACGGCAGTCCCCTTGAAGGCAGTGAAAAGGTTCACGGCGCGCCTATGGGCGAAGATAACCTTGCAAAATTCAAGGAGAGCCTCAACTGGACGGAAGAGCCCTTTGAAGTTCCCGAAGACGTAAAAGAATATTGCAACGAAATTGCAAACGGTAAACGCGTTTACGAACAAGAATGGAACGAGCTTTTTGAACGCTACGAGCGCAATTACCCCGAACTTGCCGAAAAGTATAAAAACTATATGAACGGCTACGAGCTTGATTATACCGAGCTTTTCAGCAAATTCGATTTTTCTTCCCCCGAAGCTACAAGAGCTTCAAGCGGAAAAATACTGAACGAAATTGCAAAAAATATGCCCAACCTTTTGTCGGGTTCCGCCGACCTTTCACCTTCCACTTTGACAGGGCTGAAATGTTCCGGCACGTTCTCGCCCGATAACCGTTCGGGCAGGAATATTCAGTTCGGTATCCGCGAACACGCTATGGCGGCAATTTCAAACGGCATACAGCTTCACGGCGGACTTAGAATTCTTTGCTCAACCTTCTTCTCCTTCTCCGACTATATGAAGGGCGGAATAAGAATGAGCGGACTTTTGAACGTGCCCGTTATCTACGTTATGACGCACGACTCGATAGGCGTCGGCGAAGACGGACCTTCGCACCAGCCTATGGAACAGCTTATTGCAATGCGCTCTATCCCCAACGTAAAAGTTATCCGCCCCTGCGACGGAAAGGAAACGCTTGCAGCTTACATTTCGGCGCTTACGGGACAATCCCCCACCGTTTTGGTACTGTCAAGGCAAAGCATTAACCAATATCAAAATTCGGGCATAAAGGCGCTGACAGGCGGTTATATTTTACAGGACTGCAAGGGCACGCCCGACGTTATCTTGATGGGAACGGGTTCGGAAGTTGACATTTGCGCGGGTGCGAAAGAGATACTCGAAAGCGAAGGTATAAAGGCGCGCGTTGTATCTATGCCCTGCCTTGAAGAGTTTGAAAACCAGACCGAAGAATACAAGGAAAGCATTTTGCCTAAAAGCGTTAAAGCGCGCGTGTGCGTAGAAGCGGCTTCACACTTCGCATGGTATAAATACTGCCGCGATTACGGCGAAGTTATCGCCATGCAAAGTTTCGGCTGTTCGGGCCCTGCGAAAGCACTTTTCGAGTACTTCGGCTTCACCAAAGAAAACGTTGT
>JAIDQV010000092.1 GCA_029062045.1 Clostridia bacterium | reverse complement strand
AAAAGAAGTGTTAACGCGTTAAAGAAACGCAGAAAGATATTCCGCCTTTCAAAGGGCTATTTCGGCAACAAATCAAAATCATACAGAATCGCTCGCGAAGCTGTCATGAAGTCTTTAAACTATGCTTATATCGGCAGAAGACTTCGTAAACGCGATATGCGCAGCCTTTGGATTGCACGTATTAATGCGGCGGCAAGAATTAACGGACTGTCATATTCCAAATTTATGTACGGTCTTAAAGTTGCTGGTATCACTTTAAACAGAAAGATGCTTGCAGAATTGGCCGTAAACGATGCTCCTGCTTTTGCAGCTCTTGCAGCAAAGGCTAAGGCAGCGTTATAAATCAAATTTTAAGCCTTGTTTAAGGCTTAATTTTTTATATGGTAATTACGTCAAAATCGAATCCGTTAATAAAAGAAATATCTAAATTTTCCGACAAAAAATACAGAAGGCTTTGCGGCAAATATGTTGTCGAAGGTATAAAGCCCGTTAGAGAATGTATTGCCGCGGGGTGTAGCATTGTAAACATTGTCTGCGTAGAGGGGCTTGAAAATGAATTTAAAAGCGCCGTTACGGTTAGCCGTGCGGTGTTCGAAAGCCTTTCTTCCGAGATAACTCCGCAAGGCGTTCTAGCAGTAGTGGAAATGCCGCAAAACAATTTGCAGGCACCGCAAAACAGCTGTATTCTTTTAGATTGTTTGCAGGACCCCGGAAACCTGGGTACGGTCATTCGTACGGCTAATGCAGCTGGATACGGTGAAATTTATCTTATAAACTGCACCGACCCGTACTCGCCAAAAGCTGTACGCGCAAGTATGAGCGGAATTTTCTTCGTGAAAGTCTATCAAGGTACGCGAGAAGAAATTCTTAATACACTTGACGGTGTGCCGCTTATTTGCGCTGATATGAACGGTGAGGATGTATTCTTTTTCAATCCGCCCGAAAAGTTCTGTCTATGTATCGGAAACGAGGGCAACGGAATTAGTGGCGAAATTATGGACAGGGCTCAATTCAAAGTTAAGATACCCATGCGGAAAACTTGTGAAAGTTTGAATGCGGCGGTATCTGCGGGAATTGTAATGTATCAGTTAAAGTACGATAAAAAGAGGTAAAATTATGTCAGGACATTCCAAATGGCACAATATACAAGCAAAAAAAGGTAAAACCGACGCAGCGCGCGCCGCTGTATTTACAAAAATAGGCAGGGAACTTGCCGTTGCGGCTAAGGGCAACCCCAACCCTGATACTAACTCAAAACTTGCCGACGTTATAGCAAAGGCTAAAGCCGCAAATATGCCTAACGAAAATATCAAGCGCTCTATTGCGAAAGCGGCGGGTGAGCTTGGCGACAAAGACTATAAAGAGTTGACTTACGAAGGTTATGGCGTAGCAGGGTCGGCAGTAATAATTAAGACGCTTACCGATAACGTAAACAGAACCGCCGGTGACATACGCTCTGCAATGGGCAAATGTGGTGGTCAGATGGGTGCGACCGGCTGTGTTTCTTATATGTTCGACAATAAAGGCGTATTTGTAATTGAAAGAACTGTCGCACTTGACGAAGACACTATGATGGAGTATTGCCTTGAAGCCGAAGCTGACGACTACACCGTAGAGGATGACGTTTACGAAGTTTACACGACGCCTGAAAAGTGGTCTGATGCAAGAAAGTATTTTGAGGGCAAGGGTGTGACATTCCTTGAAGCGGAAATTAAAATGATTCCTCAAAACTACATTACGCTTGCTGCCGACAAACTTGAAACGTTTATTAAGATGCTTGATAAGCTTGAAGAGCTTGATGACGTTCAGTCGGTTTATCATAACGTTGAACTTCCTGAAGAAGATGAAGAATAATTAAAAATCTTAAATACCGCCTAATGTTAGGCGGTATTTTTTGTATAAAAAATTTAGCGTGGCACAAGATATTATTACAAGCGCATGCGCTTTAATATATATGTGCTTGTTTGCTAAAATATCCTATGGATATTTTTGCGAATAAGCGGGGGAGTATTCATAATTGAGTACTCCCCAATGTATTTTTTCTAGGCATAAACAATAAAATAGTATATGCCTAAATTTAAAATTCCTATAAATAAAACGAAAATTACAAGATTTCTTTTATTTGCACTGTGTTTTACGGTGATTATTGCCGTACCTGTTATGGCTATGAATAAAAAGAACAATGCTGACGCTGACGAAATGACCGTTCTTACGCTGTGGCAAATAGATGGATTCGAAGGCGGAAAAGGCTCGCGCGCCACATATTTGCAAAACATTGCTGACGAATTTTCCAAAAGAAGTGGATGCTATATAACAGTAAATTCTCTTTCGGCAGATGCGGCAAGGCTAAATTTAAGCAAGGGCACCGTTCCCGATTTAATTTCATACGGTGCCGGCATGTACGGCATTGAAGGCTATATTCGCGGTAATAATTTGTACTATGGTTGGTGTAATGGCGGATATTGCTTTCTTTCAGTTGACATAAATGCAAATTTTGAAGATATTACAAAAGAAAATCTCATAATTAACGGCGGCACGGGTAACTTTGCAGGTGCGGCGGCTATTCTATGCGGCATAACAGGCGCGGAAGTTGCTAAGCCTACAGCCGCATACGTTAAGTTAATTAACGGCGAATTTAAATACCTTTTAGGGACACAGAGAGACATTTTTAGATTACGAACAAGGGGAGTTGCCTACTCGATTAAACCGGTAACAACATTTAACGATTTATACCAAAATATATCGATAACCAGCACAAACGTAAAGCAATTAGCCTTTGCAAAACAGTTTATAGAGCATCTTCTTGCAAATAACAGCAAAATAACCTCGCTTGGCTTAATGTCAGAGGGTAAAAACCTTTACGATGACGAAATGCATCTAATGGAAGGACTTGAATACGATTTCCGTATCACTACGCCGATGAATGAAGGCCTGAAAAAGGAAATTGAACAATCAATAATAAATTGTGATATAAAAAAGCTGAAAAATTTACTCAATTAATTGAAATAAGTGTAAAAAAATGGTATCATTGTAGAGGTGGAAATTGCATAGACATGAAATTGCTGTAAAATCAGTGAAGGCTGAGGTTAATTTCGACTTTTCAAAGCATACAACTTACGGTTTGGGCGGTATTGCAAAAATAGCTTATTTTCCATCAAACGAAGAAGAAGCCGTTACAGTATATAAATACCTTAAAAAACACGGCGAAAAGTTTGTAATTTTAGGTAAAGGCTCGAACCTTCTTGTATCAGATAAATATTTTGACGGCGCGGTCATTTGCACAAAATATTTGCAGGGCATAGAAATTGATGGAAACTGCCTTAAAATATTAAGCGGGACGACTGTACAACAACTTTTGTCTTTTTGTGTTAAGAATGGTATAACAGGGTTTGAGTATCTGGCGGCAATACCCGCAAGCATTGGCGGACTTGCCGTTATGAACGGCGGAACAAGCGACAAACGCATTGCAAGTAACATTTTATCAATAAAAGTGTTTGACGGAAAAATGCGTGAATTATCAAATAAAAACTGCAATTTTGGCAATAAACATAGTACTATGTCTGACATAAACGCGCTAATTTTGGCAGTTTATGCGGGTTTTGAGTGGGAAAAGCCGGAAAAAGTTGAAGGAAATATAAGCTATTATCTTTGTCAAAGAAAAGGGCAACCTAGGGGGAAAAGTTGCGGTTGCGTGTTTAAAAACCCCGAAGGACTTAGTGCAGGAAAGATTATTGATGATGCTGGTTTGAAGGGAATGAAAATCGGCGGAGCAGAAGTTAGCCGAGAACACGCCAATTTTATAATAAACAACGGAGGAAGTTCTAGCGACGTTTACTCGCTTATAAAAGCCGTTAAGAAGTCCGTATACGAAAAGACGGGGATAAACCTTGAAGAAGAGGTTATTTACATAGGTGAATTTAATGATGAACTTAACTGCTGATTATCACACTCATACACCGTATTCTCACGGTAAAAATACTGTTTGGGAAAACGCCAAGGCGGCAAAGTCAAAGGGACTTTTACAAGTTGGAATAACTGACCACGGCTTCAATCACTTGCTTTTTGGTTTGAAACGCAAAAATTTGGCCGATTTGAGAGCGGAAGTCGAAGAAGCGGAAAAAATCACAGGCGTAAAGGTACTGATGGGAATGGAAAGCAATTTAATTTCCGTCAGTGGCGAAACGGATATGAAAGAGAGTGATTTACAGTATTTTGATTTGTATCTGTGCGGTATCCATGAAGTTTTAAAATATAAAAAATTTTCCGACTTTTACAACATTATGTTTAAAAATTATATGGCGTACAAGTTAGGAAGAACTCCTTCAAAGAAAATAATCGACACTACCACCAAGGCTTATATTAATGCTGTAAAAAATAACCCTATTGATATTCTTACGCACATAAACTATAAGTGTTATTGCGACTTGGAAGAAGTCGCAAAGTGTTGTGCGGATTACGGAACTTATATAGAAATTAATACTAAGAAAAGACATGTTTCGGCCGAAGAATTAAATAAAATGGCGGCAACAGGCGTTCGGTTTGTAATTGATTCCGACGCTCATTCTGCGGACAGAGTGGGCGACACGAAGATAGCCGAAGAGGTATTGAAAGAGGCAAGTGTTCCCATGGAGCAAGTTGATAATATTGACGGACGCTTACCTAAATTCAGATTTCAGGAATACAAGTCAAAAAATTTATAAAAAAAGGCGGGACAAAGTCCCGCACCATTAACCGACCCTAAGGTCGCAGTTCCGAAGAACAATTTTGGTTTGCGTAATAAAAGTATAAAAGTCAAATGATATGTTAAATTTTACCGAAGAAATTAAAAATGAAATAACTTCATCACCCGTTTCTAATGAAGGGGCGCTGTCAATTTTGTCTGCGTTCATCCGCACAAGCGGTAGGATAATTTCACGAAACGGTTTTTTCGGCTTTGAACTCGTTACCGAAAATGAACGCACCGCCGAGTTCTTTTTGAACCTTTTAGAAGAAGATTTCGGGCTTTCATTGACTGTTTCCGGTGCAAAGTTCGACCTTTTGAGCGGCAAGGACAAGCTTGCCTTTGAATGCGTAGACGAAAAGACAGACAAACTTTTGAAAGAACTGAAAATTGTTGAAGAGGATAAAGACGGTTATTTTCTGAATTTTTCGGTAGGCGATGAGCTGTTCGAAAACGAAAATTGTATTGCAAGTTTTATTAAAGGCGCTTTCCTTGGTGGCGGTAGTTGCACTTTACCTGAAGACGGTGTATCCAGCCGCACGGGGTATCACCTTGAGATAGTTTTTTCAAATAAACTGACTGCAAATGACTTTTTAGACCTTCTGTGTGAGTTTGAAATTCTTGCTAAACTTGTTATGCGCAAGGATAAATGGGTTGTTTATGCCAAAAGCAAGGCGGTTATTTCTGATATTCTTGCTGTGATGGGCTGTGAAAACGGACTTGAAAAGTTGAACCGTGTTGTCGAGCTTAAAGATAAACAAAACAATGCAAACAGGGTTAACAACTGTTCAGTTTCAAATATAGACAAGACAGTTACCGCATCGGTTAATCAAGTAAGAGCAATTGAAATAATTTCCCAGACTATAGGGCTTCAAAGTCTGGATAAACCGCTTTTTGAAGTTGCCGAGTGCCGCCTTGCCGATAAAAACGCTTCAATGCAGGAACTTGCCGAAAGGCTTAACATATCGAAGAGTTGTTTAAATCACAGAATGAGAAAATTGAGCGAGCTTGCGCTTTCGCTTACCGATTGAGGAACTTATGACGGATTTCGTACATTTACATCTGCACACTGAATATTCGCTTTTGGACGGCGCGTGCAAGATTGACAATTTAATAGGCTATTGTAAGAAAAACGGCATCGATACCGTATGTATTACCGACCACGGCAATATGTACGGCACTTTGCAACTTGCAGAAAAGGCGTATCAGGCGGGTATAAAGTACATAATCGGCTGTGAATTCTATATGACGGCGAATATGAATGACAAGTCGTCAAATACTGCCGAACATTTAATTTTGCTTGCAAAAAATAAAGCGGGCTATAAAAATCTGGTTCAACTCGATTCTATGGCGTTCGTTGACGGATTTTACTATAAACCGAAAATCGATTACAAGGCTTTAAAGGAACATTCCGAAGGAATAATCTGTCTCTCTGCATGTATAGCGGGTGGTGTACCCAGAAGATTGCTTGCAGGCGATTACGAGGGTGCAAGAAAACTTGCCTTGGAACTTAAAGACACTTTCGGCGAGGACTTTTACATCGAAATCCAGAATCACGGTATAGAAGAGGAAAAACGAGTATTGCCCCTTTTATTGAAGCTTGCTGACGATATCGGCGTTGAAATTGTTGCAACGAACGACGTTCACTATCTTGAAAAAGAGGACGCCGAGATGCAGGACGTTTTGATGTGCATCCAAATGAAGAAGCAGCTTGATGACCCGAAGCGAATGAAATTCTCTACAAACGAATTTTATTTTAAGACGGGCGACGAAATGGCTGCGTTGTTTCCTAATCATCCGAAGGCCATTTCGAACACCCGTGTAATTGCCGATAAGGTTACAGAACCTGCGTTTAATTTGGACAAAAAGGGATACCCTATAAAAGATAAAACGCTTATTCCCGAATATACTCCGCAAGACGGTTCAACAGCGGAAGAATATTTAAGAAGGCTTACGGATGAAGGACTGAAAAAGCGTTACGGTGATAAACTTTCTCAAAGAGAACTTGACAGGGCCAAGTACGAGCTTGACATCATTTGCGGTATGGGATACGCAGACTATTACCTTGTCGTTTGGGACTTCATAAACTGGTCCAAAGAACAGGGAATACCCGTCGGCCCGGGGCGCGGGTCGGGCGTAAGTTCTATCGTTGCTTATTCCATAGGAATAACAGACGTTGAGCCCCTTCAATACGACCTTCTTTTCGAGCGTTTTCTTAACCCGGACCGAGTTTCGATGCCCGACTTTGATATCGACTTCTGTACCGACAGGCGCGAGGAAACCATTGAATACGTAAGGCAGAAGTATGGCGCCGAAAACGTGTGCCAGATTGTAACTTTCGGCACAATGGCGGCAAAAAACTCCATAAAAGACGTCGGCAGAGTTATGCGCGTTCCTTATTCCGAAACGGACAGACTTACTAAAATAATGGACGGTAAAACTTCAATAGGCGATCTTCTGGGCAGGCGCTTGGAGAGTGCGAAAGAGAAGTATGAAAAGGAAACGGACGAGGATAAAAAGGCTGAACTTTTAAGTAAGTACGACGAGTTAAAAGTTGCAAGAAACAGCGAATTTTGCAGCATTTACGAAACTGACGATACTTTGAGAAGAGTTATCGATATGGCGTTGAAAATAGAAGGCATGCCTCGTCAGACGGGTATGCACGCCGCGGGCGTCGTAATTTGCCAAAAAAGAATTGCGGACAATGTGCCTCTTTCGAGAAACGGCGACGATATAACCACACAATTCGTTGCAAAAGAAATAGAAGCGCTTGGAATGTTGAAAATGGACTTCCTTGCACTTGTAACTTTGACCGATATTAAAAAGTGTGTAGATTATATCAAAGAAGACTACGGCATTGAAGTTGACTTCGATAAAATAGGATATGAGGACGAGGGTGCATATGCACTGATTTCTGAAGGGGATACGGACGGGGTGTTCCAACTCGAAGCCGGCGGCATGAAAAGGTTCATGAAAACCTTGAAACCCGATACCTTGGAAGATCTTATCGCGGGTGTTTCTCTGTATCGCCCCGGCCCCATGAAGTTTATTGATTCTTTCTGCGCAAGAAAGCACGAGCAAGAGCCCATAACGTACGATTGCGAGCAGGAAAAACAGATTTTAAAGGTTACTTACGGCATACCGGTTTATCAAGAACAGGTTATGCAGATTTTCCAAAACCTTGCAGGTTTCTCGCTGGGCGAAGCTGACCTTGTACGCCGTGCAATGGGCAAAAAAGATAAAAAGACGCTGATGGCCCAAAAAGAAAAGTTCATTAACGGCGGCGTAAGTGATATAAACGGAAGTAAAATCGACGGTTGCGTGCATAACGGAATTCCCGCAGACGTTGCAAACAAAATTTTCGGCGATATGGAAGGGTTCGCTTCATATGCGTTCAACAAATCACACGCGGCGGCTTACGCAACACTTGCATACCAGACAGCATGGCTTAAAAAGTATTACTGCAAAGAGTTTATTTGCGCACTTTTAAACAACCGTTTAAACAAAATTGACGAAATAACGAAGTACGTTCTTTATCTGAAAGATAAAAAATACAAAGTTTTCCCGCCTGACATTAATAAAAGCCGATCGGTTTTCAGAGTGGAAAAGGACGGTGTGCGCTTTGGACTTTCAGCGTTGAAGGGCGTAGGGCAAGCGGTAGTTGACAGTATTATCGAAGATAGAGAGAAGAACGGCTATTTCAAAGATTTCCCCGACTTCGTATCCCGTTGCATTGCAAATTTGAATTCGCGCCTTGTAGAGGGGCTAATCTATGCCGGTGCGTTTGACGAAATGGGCACACCGCGCGCACAACTTGCCTTGGTATACGAAGATTTGTGTGCCCGCGCCAAGGCAATAAATAAGCAAAAAAGCGGTGCGCAAATGAGCCTTTTCGGGGACTTTATTGAGGACGAAACGCTTGAAGTAGAGTACCCTAACGTTCCTGAACTCGAACTTAACGAAAAACTTGCCAAAGAAAAGGAAGTTTTAGGCGTCTACGTCAGCGGACACCCGTTTGAAAAGTATATGCATGCAGTCGAAGGCTGTAACTTTGATTGTTCTTTTATGAACGATTACGTTGAAGACGAGGAAGGCAACCGTACTTATAACCGAATTCAGGATGGTATGCGCATAACTATGGCGGGCATAATCGGGTCATTCAGACGAACAACCACGAAGCGTACGGGTGCATTTATGGCGTTTTTGAACCTTGAAGACGTTTACGGAAGTTTGGAATGCGTGTGCTTCCCGGCTGTGTACGAAAAAGTTAAGCCCTTTGTCGGTAACGATAAAATTGTAAAAATTTCGGGAAAACTTGAAATCGATGCAGAAAAGGGATTTAGTTGCATAATTGACGAACTTGTTGAAATAGATTTACAAGGCGATAAGAGTGCAGCAACTGCTCAAACGACTAAAAAACAGGAAGTGCTTTGGTTGAAGGCTAGCGCGCTTGACGATGACGCCTTTGAAGAGCTTTTAACTACGCTTTCTAACTACGAAGGTCAGACTTTATGCAAGATAGTTCGCGGTGATAAAAAGTACACTTTCCCTACGGGAATTAATTATTGCCGAGGGCTTTTGGCTGAACTTTATTCACTTTTAGAGCAGGCTGACGTGAAATACGTAGAATAAAGCGTGAAACTTTTCAAAAACTCTTGTAATTTAAAAATTATTTTGTTATAATTAGCTGAGGAATGATGAAATTGGTTTTGTGCGTTAAAAAGGGGGCAGGCATTTGTGCCGCGCATAAAATTGTAACGTTTGGAGGTTTATAATGAAAAGAATAGGCTTGCTTACGAGCGGTGGCGATGCTCCCGGCATGAACGCATGCATCCGTGCGGTAGTACGTACGGCAATATACTTCGGTATGGAAGTTTACGGTATTGAACGCGGCTATCAGGGTCTTATCGACGACGATATGGTTGCGATGGAAATGCGTTCTGTATCCGATATCGTTCAAAGGGGCGGCACCAAATTAAGAACGGCGCGTTGCCTTGAAATGCTTACGAAAGAAGGGCAGAAAAAGGCAGTAAAAACCCTTGAAGCGCGTGGAATAGACGGGCTTGTTGTTATAGGTGGCGACGGTTCTTTCCGCGGCGCAAAGTGCCTTTCGGAAGAATACGGCATACCTACGATAGGTATTCCCGGAACTATCGACAACGACCTTGAATATACCGATTATACTCTCGGGTTCGATACTGCGGTAAATACATGTATTGACGTAATAAATAAACTGCGTGACACGATGACTTCTCATGAAAGAATTTCGGTTGTTGAAGTTATGGGCAGACGTTGTGGTGATATAGCGCTTTTTGCAGGCATTGCAAGCGGTGCTGAAATAATCGTCGTGCCCGAAGTTGTGTTCAATCTTGACGATATTGTTATGAGAATTAACCGTTCCCGTGCGAACGGAAAACATTCGAATATCGTAGTTGTAGCAGAAGGCGTATGTACCGCAGACGAATTTGCAAAACAGTTGCAATCTGTAACCACGTATTCTGTTCGCCCGACAACCATCGGACACATTCAGCGCGGCGGTTCGCCTACGATGGCGGACAGAATGCTTGCTGCACAATTCGGAAACAAAGCTGTAAGGCTTTTAAACGACGGCATCGGAAACAGAGTAGTAGGTATTCGCAAAAACGAGATAATAGATATGGATATTATCGAAGCTGTAAGCATGAAGAAGAAATTCAACTATGAACTGTACGAAACCTTGCAAATGATTTCAATGTAACTTTAAGCCGCTTTAATGGCGGCTTTTGCTTTGTTTAATCTTGGTTTGGGGGAAGATAAATGATTTTAACCGTATGTTTAAGCCCGTGTATTGACGTTAATATCGAAGTTGACTCGCTTGCGGTAGGCAAGTCGCACAAGGTCATAAGCAAGCGCATTTTCTTTACCGGTAAAGCGCTTAACGTGGCAATCGGACTTGCGCATATTAAAAGTGAAGTTTTTGCAACGGGCTTTATGTATGAGGGAAACGGTAACCAGTTTGAGATAGAACTCCATCGTGAAGGCGTTCCCTACAAATTTGTTTGGAACAAAGGAAGAGTTAGGGAAAATTATAAATTTATCGATATGAAATCGATGCTTACGGAAATTGACGACGTAAGCCCCGAAGTAAACGAACAGCATCAGGAAGAGCTCATTTCCCTTGTAAAACATCTTTCTTCAAAAAGTGAAGCCGTAGTTGTATCGGGTAGCCTTGCAAGAGGCATGACGCCCGACTACTATGCAAAAATTCTAAGTGCTGTACCCGACTCTGTAAAGAAAGTCGTTGATACCGAGGGTGACAGACTTATTGAGGCTTTGAAGTGCGGGGTTGACCTTGTAAAGCCGAATATCGAAGAGCTTGAACGCACACTTAAAAAGAAAATCAAGAGTAAAGACGAGATGCTTTCGGGCTGTAAAGAGCTTTTAAATATGGGCGCTAAATACGTTCTCTTATCACTTGGCAAACATGGCGCTGTTATAACGGACGGCAACAAGAATTATTATTGCAAAAGCGTGAACGTTGCGATGAATTCAACCATAGGTGCAGGTGACGGAATGGTTGCGGCAGCAACAAATGCCCTGGTAAAGGGCGGTGATATGAAAGAAATTCTTCGTTGCGGTGTTGCCGCGGGGACTGCGGCAGTTACTTCACCGCACAGCATTTCTTTCAGCAAAGTAAAGTATGAGGAAATACTTTCCTCTTTAACAGTCAAAGAAATATAGTTAAACGCTTGAAAAATTATATTCTTTAATGTATAATGTAAAAGTAAGGAGAAATTGATTATGTGGAACAGTCAGGAACCTTTGAAATTATTGTTGTCTATGCCCACCCAGCTTACAAGGGAAAA
>JAIDQV010000091.1 GCA_029062045.1 Clostridia bacterium | reverse complement strand
GCAACAAACTACTTCTTAGAGCGCCGTGAAATGGGCGTAATCAATATCGGCGGCGCGGGCGTAATCACGCTTGACGGCAAAAAGTACGATATAGGCTTCAAAGAAGGTATCTATATCGGAATGGGCACAAAGCAGGTTGAGTTCTCTTCAAAAAGCGATAAAGACCCCGCGAAGTTCTACATAAATTCCAGCCCCGCGCACAAATCTTACCCCACGGTAAAAATCGTTAAACCCGTTGAAGGCGTTCCCGCACCCGAGGGTGTAAAGTACTGCGTACAGCGTCACCTCGGCACGCTTGAAGGAATTAACAAGCGCACCATCAACCAGTTCATTATCGGCGACGTTTGCGAAAGCTGTCAGCTTGCAATGGGTATGACGGAACTTGCAGAGGGCAGTGCATGGAACACTCTTCCCAGCCACACCCACGAAAGAAGAATGGAAGTATATATGTACTTTGAAGTTCCTTCCGACCAGGCGGTTATCCATCTTATGGGCAAACCCGACGAAACCCGCCACATCATTATGCACAACGAACAGGCAGTTATCTCGCCCAGCTGGTCAATTCACAGCGGTGTAGGCACGCACAACTACACCTTCATTTGGGGTATGTGCGGCGAGAACCAGGCGTATGACGATATGGACAATATCGCAACTCCCGACTTAAAGTAAAACGCATATAAGCGTCGCAATACTTCGTCAATCTTGCGTTTTACCTCAGTCATTTACTTCAAGTAAACTCCCGTCGGTAAATCCGCGCTTTCCTTGTCTTGCTCGCTTCTCTGTGTTTTAGACGGGCTGAAATTTAAAATAAAAATCTATACCTAATAAATAATCAAAGGGGAAAAATAAAATGGCACAACTTTTATTTAAAGACGTAAACAAAGTATATCCTAACGGATACCACGCCGTGCACGACTTCAATATGGAAATCAAAGACGGCGAATTTATTTGCCTTGTAGGCGACTCGGGTTGCGGCAAGTCAACGACCCTCCGTATGATAGCCGGTCTTGAAGACATCACCGCGGGCGAGTTCTACATCGACGGCAAACTTGCAAACCAAATGTCCTCGCGTGACAGAGGAATAGCGATGGTATTCCAGTCCTACGCGCTTTATCCTCACCTCACCGTGTACGAAAATTTGGCTTTCGGACTTACGCTTGAAGGCATCGACGCGGACATCATCGAAGAAAAGGTACAGGCAACCGCAAAAATCCTCGGACTTACCGATTATCTCGAAAGATTCCCCAGGGCTCTTTCGGGCGGTCAGTGCCAGCGTGTTGCGGTAGGCCGTGCGCTTATAAGAAAGGTTAATATCTTCCTTATGGACGAACCTTTGTCCAACCTCGACGCAAAACAGCGTGTTACCATGCGTTCGGAAATTAAGCAAATTCACCGTTCGGTCGGCGCAACGACAATCTACGTTACCCACGACCAGACCGAAGCTATGACCATGTCCGACAGAATAGTTGTTATGAAGTCTGGCGGTTACGTTCAGCAGATAGGTACCCCTTACGAGCTGTACTTCTATCCCCAGAACCTCTTCGTTGCAGGCTTCATCGGCGAGCCTCCTATGAACTTCATCCGCGGCACGGTAGAAGGCGGCAAGTTTACGGCAAGCGGACTTTCGTTCGACATTAAGCCAATCGTTAAAGACGTAAAGGCTATCGAGGGCAAGAAAGTCGTATTCGCATTCAGACCCGAAGCAATCAAGATTGACGCGCAGAAAGACGGCTACGTTGTAACTTCCGACGTAGAACTCACCGAGCTTTTGGGCGATACCACCAACGTATACGCTACCGTAGGCGAGGGCGAAGAGAATGTTAACATTATACTTAAAGTTAACCCTCACCACACCCCCGAAGTCGGCGCGAAGTTCAAATTCTATATTCCTCAAAACGCCGCATATCTTTTCGATGCGGAGACCGAGCAGGTTATAGAAAGCGATATCTCAAGACACTAATTTAAAACGCATATAAGCGTCGTTATGCTGTGTCGCGCTTGCGTTTTGTTTTGGTCGTTTACGCAAAAGTAAACTCCCTGCAACAAAGCCGCGCGCTCCTTGCCTAACTCGCTTCTCTGAGTTTTAGACAACTTGAAACATCTGTAATAAGGAGATTTACGATGGAATTAATCAGCAAAAAATTATTTGCTAAACCTGAAAGAAAAATCAAGATTATGCAGTTTGGCGAGGGCAACTTTTTAAGAGCTTTCGTTGAATGGATTATCCAGGATTTAAACGATAAAAAAGCAATCGAAGCGGACGTCGTTCTCGTTCAGCCTATGCCTTTCGGCAGGGTGAAAGAACTTTCCGAGCAGGACGGACTTTACACTTTGCGCTTAGAGGGTATCGACGGCGGCAAAAAAGTAAAGAACAGCCAGGTTATAAACGTCGTAGGCGATTGCGTAAACCCTTTCACCGATTATAAAAAATTCTTGCAGTACGGCGAAAGCGCGGATTTGGAAATAATCATTTCCAACACCACGGAAGCGGGCATTGCGGTTGACCCCACGGACACCGATTTTTCGGTTTGCCCCAAGTCATACCCCGGCAAACTTTTGGCGCTTTTGAAAAGGCGTTACGATAAATTCAAGGGCGCAAAGGACAAGGGACTTTGCATTATCCCCTGCGAACTTATCGATAACAACGGCGACGAATTGTACCGTTGCCTCGTAGAACTTGCAACCATCAATAAGATGGATAAGAAGTTTATCGAGTGGCTTAAAACTGCAAACCACTTTACTTCAACCCTCGTTGACCGTATAGTTCCCGGCTATCCCCGCAACGAAATCGAGGACATCCAAAAGGAAACGGGCTATATCGACAACAACGTCGTAAAGGGTGAAATTTTCCACCTTTGGGTATTGAAGAAAGAACCCAAAATACAGGAAGTTTTCCCTGCGGACAGCACGGGCTTAAACGTAATCTTTGCGGACGACATCAAGCCCTACAAGCAGAGAAAGGTTAAAATACTTAACGGCTCTCACACGGCAATGGTGCCCGTCGCATATCTTTGCGGAATAGACACCGTCGGCGAAGCGGTGAACGACCCGACAATCGGCAAGTTCGTGCGCGACTTCGTATTCGAAGAAGTCAACCCCACGATAGACCTTCCCGCAGACCAGATGACGGCGTTTGCAAACAGCGTTATCGAAAGATACCAAAACCCCTACATCAGGCACGAATTGATGTCTATTGCGCTCAATTCTACAACCAAGTTCAAAACAAGACTTTTGCCTACGCTTTTGGACTACGTTAAAATTAAAGGCACATTGCCTAAGCGCCTCGTTTTCGCTTATTCCGCGCTCGTTCTCTTCCACAAGGGCAAGAGGGGCGAAGAGGAAATCAAGCTCAACGACGACCCCGCATATCTTGCAAAGTGGAAAGAGCTTTGGGATAACTTCAATGGCGACTACATCGAGCTTGCAAAGAACGTTTTGGGCTGGACTGAAGCGTGGGGAATGGATATGAACACCATTCATCCCGAAATCACTTCCCTCGTCGCAACCTTCTTAAAGGCGATGGAATCAAGAGGTATGCGTACCGCATTGGAGTGTTTCGTCGCAGGCTGCAACGGAAGTTGCAAATAAAAAACACATATAAGCGTCGCAATGCTTCGTCAAGTTTGCGTTTTGCCTAGGTCATTTACGCGTAAGTAAACTCCCGTCGGCAAATCCGCACTTTCCTTGTCTTGCTAGCTTCTCTGTGTTTTTGACATACTTAGTTAAGAGGATATTATGTCAAAGAAAACTATAATTATAAATCCGCTCGATAACGTTGCGGTTGCTCTTACCGATTTAAAAAAAGGTGAAACTCACGAGGGGATAACCCTCGTCGAGGACATCACCAAAGGGCACAAGTTCACTTTGCGCGATATAAAGAAGGGTGAAAATATTATTAAATACGGCAACCCTATCGCATGCGCTACGGCGGATATTCAAAAGGGTGCGCACGTTCATACCCACAACGTGCATACCAACCTTTCGGAAAATCTCGAATACACCTACAACAAAGTTCCCACCGATATTAAACCCGTCAAGGGCCGCAAAGTAAAAGTCTATGCGCGCGCTAACGGCGACGTCGGCATAAGGAACGAAATTTGGGTTATTCCCACGGTCGGCTGCGTAAACGGACAGGCTAAACTTATCGTTGAACAGTTCAAGGCAAAGTACGGCGTAAAGGGCTACGACGGCGTGTTCACATACACGCATCCCTACGGCTGTTCCCAGCTCGGCGACGACCACGAAAGAACAAAACTCATTTTACAAAAAATCGTCAAACACCCCAACGCGGGCGGCGTGCTAGTTTTGGGCCTCGGCTGTGAAAACAACCAAATGTCCGTCTTTAAAGAAGGCTTGGGCAAGGTTGACGAAAGCCGTATCAAATTCCTTGTATGCCAGGAAGTAGAAGACGAAATCAAAACGGGCGTTTCCCTCTTAAAGGAAATTTCCGAAGTCGTTAAAAAGGACAAGAGGGAAGAGAAGGATATTTCCTGCCTCAAAGTCGGGCTTAAATGCGGCGGCTCGGACGGGCTTTCGGGCATAACCGCAAACCCGCTTGTAGGGCTTTTCTCGGACTACATCGTTTCGGCGGGCGGCACTACCGTTCTTTCCGAAGTTCCAGAAATGTTCGGCGCGGAACAACTTTTAATGAACCGCGCAAAGGACGAGGCTACTTTCAACAAGGTAGTCAAACTTATCAACGACTTCAAGGACTATTTCCGCCGCAACGGACAGACCGTTTACGAAAATCCTTCCCCCGGCAACAAGGCGGGCGGTATAACCACGCTTGAAGACAAGTCTTTGGGCTGTACCCAAAAATCGGGCGCAGGTCCCGTTGAAGACGTAGTCTTTGACGACGGCTTTGTAACCCACAAGGGCTTAAACCTTTTGAACGGCCCCGGCAACGATATGTGCGCCGTAACCAACATAGCGGCGGCAGGCTGTCACCTCGTTCTTTTTACCACGGGCAGAGGAACGCCTTTCGGCGGATTCGTTCCCACGCTTAAAATCGCAACCAATTCCGACCTTGCAAAAAACAAGTCCAACTGGATTGACTTCAACGCGGGCGCGGTTTTGGAAAGCGACTTTGAAACTCAGCTTGAAAAATTAATCGACTTAATCGTCGACACGGTAAACGGCAAACTTGCCAAGAACGAACTTAACGAAACAAAAGAAATTGCCATTTTTAAGACTGGCGTAACGTTATAACAAAAGTAACCAATTTTAAATAATTAACAGCGCAAGCAAAACCACGCTTTTGCGCCCGCACACCCAATTTGTGGCTATGCCACCTCGGCGCGGGTGAAGTGCCGCAATTATATATGTGTGTGCCCCAAGAGATTGCGGCACGAGGGGCGAGAAGCCCCTAAAAATCACGAAATATTTTGCGCGCAGAATAGCGTGAAATATTTGTGAGGGAGGATTTTTATGAAAGCATTTATGGATAAAGACTTTCTTCTCGATACCGAAACGGCAAAAACGCTCTACCACGAGCACGCCGAGAAGATGCCTATTATAGACTATCACTGCCACTTACAGCCCAAGGAAATTTACGAGGACAAGAAGTTTAGGAACCTTGCCGAAGTATGGCTTGGCGCGGGCGACAGATACGGCGACCACTACAAGTGGCGCGCCCTGCGTGCAAGGGGCTATGCAGAGGACAGCATTTCGGGCCCCGACGACGACTACAAAAAATATATGCAGTTCGTCGAGAGTATGCCTTATTTCGTAGGCAACCCGCTCTATCACTGGTCGCACCTTGAAATGAGAAGGTATTTCGGCATTGACGAAATCATCAACGAAGAAAACGCAAAAGTCATTTGGGACAAGGCCAACAAAGTTTTGGAAAAATTGACCGCGCGTGAAATGATGTACAAGTTCAACGTAAAAACCGTTTGCACCACGGACGACCCCGTCGACAGCTTAGAGTGGCACAAAAAGATGAACGCAGACGAAACTTTAAAGGTTAAAGTCCGCCCCGCGTTCCGTCCCGACAAAGCTATCAACGTAGAACTTTCCTGGTTCGCAAGCTGGGTAAATCAGCTTGCAGGCGTAGTCGGCAAACCCATCAAATCCTTGCAGGATTTGTGCGACGCGCTCGCCGCAAGAATTAAATTCTTCGACGAAATGGGTTCAAAACTTTCCGACCACGCTCTGGACGTAGTTCACTACGCGCCCGCAACCTATGCGGAAGCAAACAAGATTTTCTTGAAGGGTATGAAGGGCGCGCCTATTTCCGAAGAAGAGCAGGATAAGTACAAAGGCTATATCCTCGTATTCCTCGGCAAAGAGTACGCAAAGTACGGTTGGGTTCAGCAGTACCATATCGGCGCACTCCGCAACAACTCCAAATCCATGCTCGAAAAAATCGGACCCGACACGGGCTTCGACGCTATCGAGGACGCAGTGTATATGGAAAAACTCTCCGCTCTTATGGGCGAGCTTGACAAAGACGGCAATATGCCCAAGACCATTTTATACTGCCTCAACCCCCGCGACAACTACGCGCTTACCGTTCTTGCGGGCTGCTTCCAGAAGGAAGGCGTAAAGGGCAGGGTACAGGTTGGCACGGCTTGGTGGTTCTTAGACCAGCAGGACGGCATGCGTCAAAACCTTGAAACTTTAATGCAGGTAGGCTTGGTTGCTCAGTCCGTCGGTATGCTTACGGACAGCCGTTCGTTCTTGGCATATCCCCGCCACGAGTATTACAGAAGACTTCTTTGCCAGATGCTCGGCCGCTTGGTTGAAAGCGGACAGTATCCCGCGGAAGAGCTTCCCCGCCTAGGCAAAATAGTAGAGGACGTTTGCTACAACAACGCGGCAGATTTCTTCGGCTTTTAATTGAAGGAGAAATAAAATGAAAAAATTCGCGGCGTCTTGCTTGTTTATTCTTGCTTTCCTTTTAACTGCCGCTTGTTTTGCGGGCTGTAACGGCTGCAACAAAGAAAACGAGCTTGTTTACGGCGAAAAATACGGACGGGACTACCACAGTTTTGTTTTCAACGCCGACGGCACGGGTAAGGAAAACCGTTCCGGTACAAATTCGTCAGGTGCATACTCATACACCGTGGATTTCCTTTGGCAGATTCAAAGCGACAACCGTATATATCTGGTTTTCAACGGGGTTACTTATAACGACGACCACACGGCTAATAAAGATGTAGACAGCGCGTGTGATTTTCCGTTGACATATTCAAGAGATATGTTAACCTATACTTATGTAAGCGGATATATGGGTGGTTCGAGCACTTATACTGCAAGGTTTATCAGACAGGGTTCGCGCCTTGACGTATCCAACGATTAAAATTTAAATATAAAAAGCGGGAACGCGTTTGCGTTCCCGCTTTTTTCGTTACATCATTCTACAAAATTATTTAATATATTCTTTAATTTTTGCGTCATAGCGCGCTATAATTTGTTTTGCTTCGTCCCCGCTCAGTTCCTTGCACCAGCTAACGGGGGCGGGGGTAAACCCGCAATTCAAATTATAATACGCAAACCGCGCCGTCTTGTCTCGCTCGGTGTCGTTCCACTTGTCGAAAAGCTCGGGTTTAATGTGCCCGTCGACCTTGCAATTTATGAAAACGCTTTTACCGAAGTCCCGCCACGGTCGCGCAAGATAGCTCGTTCCCGCCGTTGCTCCGTCGGAAATTATTTCGCAGTCCAAAAATACAAACCCGTTCTCTTCCGCAAGGGGGTGTGCAGGCGCGGCGACAAATCCCATGCCTCTGTTGTCGTGGATTGAAATTATCTTGCAGTTTTTAAAGTACGCTTCCGAACAGCCGAAAATAAAGTCAACCGTGCCGTAAATGTTGCAGTCCTCGAAAATATGCAGTGCGTGTCCCTCGGTATAAAGCTGGTCTTGCGGAATAAACCCGCGGTAGCGCACCACCAAATCGTCGGGGAAGGGGTACATAAACAGCGTGTCCTGCGTAGATTTTAAATTTATATTCTTTGCGTAAAAGCTCTTCGCGTTCACCGAAAGCGCAACGCACTGCCCCACGGTTTTTGGGTCGGTGTTAGAGTTTTCTACCGTCAGGTTTTCAAGCCTAACCCGCTCGCCCGTAACGCACAGGGTGTAGGTGCGGAAGGTGTTGTATTCTTTGCCGTCGGCGTGTATTTTTCTTGCGTAATCGTCGTAAGAAATAACCGTTGTTTCACGGTCTTCACCCACCAAAGTTACGTCGTTTGCGGCTATTACGGTTTTTTGCCTGTAAACGCCCGAAGCCAAATATATCGTGGTCGGCTCACAAATTCTATCCAATATGTATTGTAAATCGTCTTTCGGGGTCAGCCTCAACACTTTCATAAAAAATCTCCTTTCCGTCAAATGAGGCGGCAAATGCTTTTCTCTTCACCATTATATCACAAATTTTTCGTGAAACAATAAAAAAAGTATTGCAATTTTAAAATACGCATGTTATAATTAATAAGCTAAATGTGATAATGTAACATTCTACGCACTTTTAAAGTGTTCGTTTTGTAGATATATGCGTAAAAATGGTTCAAAATTAATTTCATTGCGTCAATACCGCCTCACCGATTTATTCCTTTTCGCGGCGATACTAGTGGGCTTTGAATTAATAATCCATTACGCGTTTATCGCATTCCGCGGCGAATTTACCTTTTCGCCTATGGTCCCGATAGTTTTACTTGTAATGATGCGTTGGGGCTGGCCGAGCGTTTTTTATGCAGTGGTAGACGGCGCGCTTTACTGCCTTCTAAACGGGTTCAGCGCACAAACCTACTGCGCTTACATAGTAGGAAACGCGTGCATAATGCTTATGCTGTTGCCGTTTAAGTTTATCGGCAAAGAAAAGATAAGAAGCAAGTGGTATTTATCGGCGCTTACGGTAATTGTGGGCTGGCTGCTTGTAATCCTCGGCAGAACTTCGCTGGCGGCGTGCTTCGGGGTAGCTTTCCAAGATGCGCTCATTTGGCAGTTGTTAGATTGCTTCTCGCCTGTTATCGGCGTCGTAATAATACTAATAATGCGCAAGCTCGACGGAATGTTCGAAGACCAGAAGCATTACTTAATTAGACTTGACGAAGAGCGTAAAGAGAAGGCAAGGCGCGATGCTTACGGTGACGAGCCAATCGACATCGACGAAGAAAGTCTTGCAGTCTTGAGAAAAGACGACGACGAATTATATTAATAATATGGTAAATCGCGGGCAACCGCTTTACAATAATTACTTAAACTTTTAAGTGATATGGAGGAAAATTTCAATGTTCAAACTCAAATGTGACGACTTCCTTATCTACGACGAAGCTACGGGCACCTACTCGATGCCCGAAGAGCAGAAGGTAAGGGACGAAACAGAGAAGAACAGATGGAAGACCACGGGCTGGACCATTCTTAAAGACTGGCGTCTTTACATAATGCTCGTGCCGATGATTTTCGTTTACATTTGCTGGAAATACCTGCCGATGTACGAATTGACCGCGGCGTTCAAGTACGGCACCCAAATCACGTCGGCTGAGCGTGACTGGGTAGGTTTGGCGGCTTTCGTAAACATTTTTGCGGGCGCCAACGCCGAAACGTTCTGGCGCGCGTTCAGAAACACGTTCATAATCTCGTTCTACGGATTATTGTTCGGTTTCCCGACGCCCATTATACTTGCGCTTTTCTTCAACGAAGTTAAGTCCAACGTAGTCCGTTCGATAATGCAGGTTTGCGTTTACCTTCCCAAATTCCTTTCGACGGTCGTTGTAACGTCGCTGACGATAGTTTTGTTCCGCGGCTATACCAACACGATAGATCAGTCGGGTGCGGGCGTAATTTCCCAGCTTCTCGGCAAAATTTCCGGTTCGGAAGTGTTACATACAAGAATAGGAACGGGCCTCATATATTCCAGTGAATATTTCCGTGCCATATACATTATAACGGGAATATGGGAACACGCAGGTTACGACAGTATCGTATTCTTCGCGGCGGTAATCGCGGTGTCTCCCACTTCGTACGAAGCGGCGCAGATAGACGGCGCCGGCAAGATGGCGCAGATGCGTTACGTAGTAATCCCCAGCATTCTTTCCACCGTTATCATAATGCTTATTATGAAAATAGGTAGCTTGCTTTCAGTAGGATACGAAAAGATTTACCTTCTGTCTCCTACCGACAGCCACTATGCAAACTACAACGTAGCGGACGTTGTTTCAACTTGGTCGAACTACCTCGGCAAGTACGAGTATGATCAGGGCTACGCAATAGCGGGTGAAATGGTCAATAACTTAATCGGTATGATTTTGGTTATCGGCGCTAACACTATTGCACGCAAAGTTTCCGACGTATCGTTGTACTAATAGGGGGATAAGAGTAGTATGAAACGTAAAATGGAAAAAAGCGAGTTAATCTTCAAGATTATCGCTTACACGCTTCTCATTATATTTGCTGCTATGTGCTTGTACCCCTTGTGGTACGCGCTGTGCTGTATGTTTTCAAGCACCGAAGCCCTTGCAAAAGGCGACGTATATCTCTGGCCTGTGGACTTCGACGTTAAAAACCTTGTAACCGTTGCAACCACTAACGAATTCTGGGTATATTACGCAAACACCTTGTTCGTAACCTTCATCGGTACGATTTGGTCTTTGGTTTATTCAATCCTCGGCGCATACGCCCTTTCCAAGAAAAGACTTCTGGGCAGACACGGCTGGAACTTCTTCCTCGTATTCACAATGTGGTTCTCCGCGGGTGTCATTCCCACTTTCTTGAACTACAAGACGACGGGCAACATAATGGCTTCCATCTTCACCTTCGGTGCAAGCAGCTCGATGGGCTCAATCGATATGAAGTGGCTTATAGTTATTGCAATGGGTATGAACGCAACCAACATAATCCTTCTTCGTAACTCGTTTGAAGGCGTTCCTTCCGAAATAGAGGAAGCAGCCCGTATCGACGGTGCAACCGAATTGCAGGTACTTACCAAAGTATATATCCCTATGAGCAAGGCAACCATCGCAACCGTTGCGCTCTTCTTCGGAATTTCCCGTTGGAACGGCTACTTCTGGGCTTACAGAATGACGGCGGCGGCAGGGCAAACTTATTCGTGGCCGGTGCAGGTTTACATACGAGACTTCATTGAAAACTACACCGTACTTACAAAGGGCGAACTCGGCGACCAGTACGCATGGGCTGTTGATGCTATGGGCGGTACTAACGCTACTACGGCTTTGGTTTACTCGATGGTCGTATTCGCAATCATTCCTATCCTCATTATTTATCCCTTCATTCAGAAGTACTTCGCAAAGGGCGTAAATATGGGCGGCGTAAAAGAATAATCAATTCGGTTTTAAGGGGATAACCCCTCAAACATAAATAAAAAAGAAAATAAAATATTTTAAGGAGAAAAAGATGAACAAGAACAAGAAAATTGTCGCTGCGGTTGTTTCAATCGTAATGGCAGGAACAATGGTTGGTTCGCTTGCAGGCTGTGTTAACAACACGCCTACCGATGACCGCGTTACGTTGCCTATCAGTATAGGTAACAACAACGATAAAACGGGTGTAACCTTCGTTGAAGCGCACGAAACCGCTATGGCGGGCAAAAAGCTCGGTGGATCAAGCGTTATAGCAGGCGGCTTCAAACCCGCATGGAAGCAGGTTTCCGCTGACCTCGATATTAAGTTTAACGACTTATATCAGGGCGTAAGCGCGTCTGACCAGTATTCGACGGTTACGTCGAGTGACGCAGGTATGGCAGGCACGGCTATTATGACTATGTCGGCAACCAGCATCTCTACCTATGGTAGCCAGTTCCTCGATATCAACCAGTATTTGAATAAACTTCCCAACTACAAGGCATTCCTTGAAAACAACCCCGTCGTTTGGGCTTCGTTGCTTTATAACACCGACGGCGCAACCGTAATGCTTCCTTACTTCGACGGTAACGACGATATCGAAAAATACGTACTCGTTCAGAAGGCAGTTGTAAAACTTCTTCTTGACAGCACGGACGTTTCAAAGGCTACCGGCACCTTCGCAGGTCAGGTAACTGCAAAACAGGCTACCGACAAAGATTTGACCCTTGTAGGTACATCAGCTAGCGTTCAGCCTTATATGGGCTCGACTAACTGGAAGGTTGAAACCACCAAACCCGGCGACGCAACCAAGACCGGTTGGGTAACGGTTGACTACACTGCGGCTGCAACTGCTGCAAACACTGAGGGTACGGCTCTTTACAACGCAATTAAAGCTGCTTATGCTGACTATACCAGCGTTGATAACGGTAACATTATTACCATTCAGAACGCGGTTATTAACGGCACGGAGGGTGCAGTAACCGGCGCTCAGCTTATCAAAATTACTCAGGAATACGTTAAAGTTGCTTACAAGTATTCCGACACGAAAGACGGTGAGGCTTCTCAGCTCTACGGAGCAACGGTTAACGGCGTAACCACCAAACTTTCCGATGTATTCAACAGCAACTACGCTGCTTGGGATGCTGACCTCTATGCAGCTCTCGGCAGATGCTTCGTAACCGCTACCGGTCTTAGCGACGATTTACTTGCAGGCGCAGGCTACACTTACCTGTATGCGGCTCGTGCAAACGATACCCAGCGTGGTAGCGATACTTACGCTCTTGCAGGCGAACTTTACGGCGTTCGCGGACTTGATTCCCGTTACAACTTCAGCTATATCGGCGAAGACGGCACTCTTAAAGATTCCCGTGCTAATGCAAAGGCATGGCAGGCTATGGTTAACATAAACAACATGGCTAAGGAAGGTCTTATCAACACGGTAGGTTCGTTAGAGACCAACAAGAACTTGCAGAAGAATGACGGCAAGGTTGAATCATTGTCACTTCGTGACTTCGTTCAGACCCAGACGGCTGTTGACTTCACAAACACCAAGCCCGAAGCATCTCCTATCTTGACCCCCGTTTCCAAGTGGGACGTTGATGACAACGGCACCGATGAAACCATCATGAGATTTACCGAAAGCTGGCGTGGCGTTAAAGACGGCGGCTTGGTAGTATCCAAGGCTTGGTTCGACGCTGCTTCCGAAAAGGAACAGGAAGCATGCCTTAAGTTCATCGACTACTGCTACTCCAACGACGGCAAAAAGGTTATGACCTACGGCTCGTTCTCTTCCAACGGCAACGGCAGCAACGCTAACGGTACTTGGTACGGCAAGGCTTACAGCGGCGACCTCGGCGGCGTAACCGTTACCAACGGTAAGGCTGATTTGACGGCTCTTAAAAATGCAGGCGTTATCGCTACTCACGACAACAGCCAGTATTACGTAACTTCCGCATATGAAAGCAAAGCGTTCATGTATGGTAACGTACTTTACACCGGTACTTATTACAACGGCAGACAAATCCCCACTATGACGGACAACAGCCTTGAAAACTTCCACGGCGTAGGTAACAACTCGTTCACCGACTATGCTCGTCAGTATCTCGGCTCAACCCTTCCCGCATTCGAAAAGGACCAGGGCTTCGAGTTCCAGTGCACGTCCGAAAGCGGCAAGGCAGGCGCACTTATCGTTGCAGACGCACTTGTAAACGGCACCATTAAGCACCAGTATCAGACTCTTGACGGTACTGATTCCAACGGTAAGGCTATTGCAAAAATAGGCGGCGGCACCGGCAACAGCATGTGGTACACGCTCGTTCCCACCGTACTTCCTTACAGCGAATCTCAGAAGACCACTATCGGTGGTGCAAACCTCAACCACTTCTCAGGTACGTCAACCGCCAGCCAGTGCTGGTTCGAGTCCAAGAGCAAAGGCGCTATCGCGGCTAACTATTACCTCACCGTTGCACATTACGGCGTAAGCAAAATCGATGGTATGACCAGCGTTGACGATATCGTTAACCTTATGAAGTATATCGGCACCGGTTCAACGGAAACCAACTATATCAACCA
Source organism: Clostridia bacterium (assembly GCA_029062045.1). GTDB lineage: Bacteria > Bacillota > Clostridia > Christensenellales > Borkfalkiaceae > Coproplasma. The sequence goes on along the minus strand of JAIDQV010000091.1, from coordinate 1,849 downwards.
GTTTGTTGGCATCAAGGATACCGCTTGGCAGTCCCTTCTTACCTGGTACAAAGCTAACTAATTAGTTATATACTGTAATTTTTAACAAAACTTTAGCCGCCCGCTTTCGGGCGGGCGGCTACCTTTTTAAAGGGGAAAATAATATGAAAGCTCAAATGCGTTTTCAAAAAATTCTCGTAATCGTATCCTTGGTAATCGCGGCAATTTGCCTCGTTCACGCTTGGGTATTCTGTAGCGGCACGTTCGCGCAGTTAACCCGTTATAAGGACGATGCGGGGTTTGGTTTTGACGTAGACAAGGCAAACAATATTTATAATCTCTCGCAGAATTTCAGCAATTTATTTCAAATTCTCGGAATATTGTTCATTCTTGCGGCGGTATTAATGCTCGTTATGGGTTGCCAGTCTAGACGCAAATACTATATAACGAATTACGTTGCAATAGGAATATTCGTAGTTTACTCTTTGGTATTCGCAATACTTCTTATTATTAATTTGACTACAATTTCATCGGCGCTTGCAGACTTCGAGCTTGAAGCGTTCGGTGAATATTATACAAGTTTGCACATGGACACCAGCTGGGGCAAGTTCTCATCTTCAAGTTGGACTATTTCATTAGGCTATGCGCTTGTAGCACTCGTTTTAGTTACGGCTATAATTAACGCGCTTAACCTCGTTTGGAAAATCTTGCTTATGCAGGGCGAGAAAAAACTTCTTGCGCAGGCTGATCAAGTTGCAGTAAAGGAGGAGGTGTAATATGGCAAAGAAAACGCTTTCTCAAAGTGAACGTGTTGTTAAAAACGACATATTGCGTTATAAAAAGAACAAACTTGCCGGTGCGCTCGCTCTCATAGGCCTTGTGTTCAACTGTCTGTATTTTATGATATTGTACGCTTTGCCTCACGCGTCCTTCTTCAATTATGAAATAGGTGTCAGCGTACTTTTAACGCTTATACTGTTGCTTGCAGTGTTCTTATCTTCGGAAGCCGTAAAGGGCTACAACAAAACGTACAGCATAGTACTTTTCGTCATAGCGGCGTTCCAGATTGTAAGAATCTTCGGCTATCCTTTGGACGGTCTTAACAACAACACGCTTATAAGCAGTTCGGACATTTATAACAACTCGGTTATGTTCGGCTATTTCGGCACTTATTTCGAAAGTAGCGAACCCGTATTTACCTTAATGGTTGTATATCTCGTTCTTTCGGCGGCTTGCCTTATCGCTTCCGGCGTATGGGGCTGGATAGTTGCGGAAAGACTTGTTAAATTCCAGAAGGGTTTAGACAACGGCGAAATCGTAATCGAAGACGCGCTTAAACAGCTCGATGCAGAAGATGAAGCGGTAAAAACTGCTACTCCTGTTGAAGTGAAGACTGCAAACCAGGAGGTGGAATAATGCCCAACGTTAAAATCGAACATCTTGACAAAATTTACGATGGTGGCGTACAGGCTGTTTACGACTTCAACCTTGACATTGCCGATGGCGAGTTTATAGTTTTGGTAGGACCTTCGGGTTGCGGCAAATCTACGACTCTCCGTATGGTTGCAGGTCTTGAAGATATCACAAAAGGCAGACTTGAAATCGACGGTAAAGACTGTACCCGTCTTCCGCCCAAAGACAGAGATATAGCAATGGTTTTCCAGAACTACGCTCTGTACGGGCATATGACAATTTACGAAAACATGGCTTTCTCTCTTACGCTTAGAAAAGAGAAGAAAGAAATCATACACAGAAAGGTTATGGCGGCGGCTGAAATCCTTGACTTGAAGGACCAGCTCAACAAAAAGCCCAAGCAGCTTTCCGGCGGTCAGCGCCAGCGTGTTGCAATGGGCCGTGCAATAGTCCGTAA
>JAIDQV010000090.1 GCA_029062045.1 Clostridia bacterium | reverse complement strand
ATCTTATTGCAACGTACAGGGACGTGAGACTGTACAACACCATTTCCGAAAGTGTACGGGCGATAAAAGACCACCGAGAAAATATAGTCATTTTCCCCGAAAAATCCGATGACGGATACTTTAAACAGCTTAAAGGTTTTTACGCGGGATTTGTGGTTTTAGCGCAACAGCTTTTCAAAGCGGGAATTGACGTTCCCATTTACGTTGCATATTACAAGACCGAAACGCGCGAATACGTGTTTGACTCGCCTGTCCTTTTCAGCGAATTAAAAGCTGCTTACGGCAGCAAAACAGAAATTGCAAACCACCTGTTAGAGAAATGTAACGCAATCGGCAACCCCGAGTTAGCGCAAGAAACGGCTTAACCTACGCTACTTTTTTTGTATTATTTGCTTGATAAAAGTCAATAAAGGTATTAAAATTAAGATAAATTTGTGAGGTAAATTATGATTAACGAAAAGATTGCAAAACTTATAAACACACAGGTAAACAAAGAGCTTTATTCGGGGTACCTCTACCTCGATTTTGCGAACTACTATGCTGACGAAGGGCTTGACGGCTTTGCGCACTGGTATGAAATTCAGGCGCAGGAAGAACGCGACCATGCGATGATGATGCGCCGCTATCTTATCGACAACGGCATTAAAGTTACTTTTGAAAAGATAGACAAGCCCGACAAGACTTTTTCTAAAATGGACGCCCCGCTTAAAGCAGGCTACGAGCACGAGCAATACGTAACTTCTTTAATCAACAACATTTATGCGGAAGCCGCAAAAATTCACGATTATAAGACGATGCAGTTCTTAGACTGGTTCATTAAGGAACAGGGCGAAGAAGAAAAGAACGCCGAAGATATGCTTAAAAAGTTCCAACTTTTCGGGCACGATGCAAAAGGGCTTTACTCTTTAAATCAAGAGCTTGCCGCAAGGGTCTACACCCCTTCAACTACCGGCCCTGCAATGTAATTTAATATTAACGGCGGGATACTCTCCCGCCGTTTTTTGTGCCGTTTATTGACAATAATTACCTTTAAGAATATAATTATATAAATTCGGAGGTGCATTTTGAGTTCATTTAAAGATTTACGGATTGTAGACAACTTTTATCAGACTTCTTCTTTCTTCCCCATGCCCACTATTTTGGTGGGAACGGTTTCGGAAAACGGCGAAACCAACCTCGGGGCGTATTCCCTTTGCTTCCCCTATTACATTGCGGGCAAGGACAGATACGCTATGATTTTAGAGTGTCGAAACAGCTCTAACACGGCGCAAAACATTTTGCGGGGAAGTAAAGTTTCACTGAACTTTATTACGGACGACAAAAAGTATTTCCGCGAGGCGGTCAGGCTGGGCTTCCCCGGTGATACTACCGAAGAAAAAATGAAAAACTGCATTTTCACGCTTGAAAAGGGACTTGCGGACGGTGACCGCCCGCTTGTCGTTAAAGAGGCTTATCAAGTCTTCGAGTGTACCTGGAACGACAAATTGGAAGACGCATATAAAGACAAAGCGGGCTGTCTTGAAGGCTACGAACCGCCCTACCGCGATTTTAACGGTATAACAAGCAAGTTCGGGGCGCACTTTATTCTTTACATAGACAAAATTCTGATGAAAGAAAAATACTATAATGC
>JAIDQV010000009.1 GCA_029062045.1 Clostridia bacterium | reverse complement strand
TGCCCGAAAGCCTGACTTTTTCAAACAGTCCGTCGGTTGCAAAGGCAAGTGCGGAGGTTATACCGCTTTCGTCCAACACCGTCAAAAACAAATATAAAATAATAAGTTGGGGTATGAACGAAAGCACCCCGCCCGCGCCGCCTAAAATCCCTTCCGACAAAAGGGAAATCACTACGGGGCTTTGCATATTCGCGGTTATCGCGCCCGCAAGTTTTACGCAAATTAAGTCCTCAACCAAATCCCTTAAAAGCACCCCAGGCATAATCGGGTGAAAGGCTAAAAAGAACATTAAAAGTATTGCCGCGATAAAGAACGCAAGCGAGAAAAAGCGGTTGTAAAAGAGTTTGTCTATTTTTGAAACATTTAAATTCCCGCCCGAGTACGCCTCGCAAAGCGGTATTGTCGGGTCCTTTTTTACGGAAAAATCAAACCCGCCCTCAATCAGTTTTTTAAGTTTTTTAGGCGGGCAGTCGTAAACGGGCACGCCGAGGTGGGCGGATAGCTTCTCCGTATCCACCTTCCCGCCCCTGCGCTTCAAATGTGCGCACTTGGTGATATATACAACCGTTTTAACGCCGCTTGCAATAATGTGGCGGGTTAGGTTGAGGCTGTTTTCAAGGGTTAGCGCGTCCACCACGTTTATTACTAAATCGGCGGATTTTACCTCGTCGATGGCGGACTGCTCTTCCATAGAATACGGGCGGAAGGCGTACATACCGGGCACATCCGCATAAGTTATATTACCCCTTGTCTTTCGTGCAGGGGAAGTGGTTACGCCGTGAAAGTTGCCCGTGCGCAGGTTGCTCTTTGTCAGCGCATTGAAAAGGGTTGTTTTGCCCGCGTTGGGGTTGCCCGCAAGCACAACCTTTTTTGTTGCTTCCGTCTTTTCTTTACGGCGGGGCAACAGTTTTAATACTGCCGCCCTCATCTTGCCACCTCGATTTTTAGGGCAAGGGGTTTGCGTATGCCGATGCGCACCGCGTTGCAGGATATAAGCACGCTGGACTTAAAAAGGGAATAGCTTAAAACTTCAACCTGTTCCCCCACATTTAGCCCCAAGGCGGTAAGCCGCTCTAACGCACTGCCGTCAAGGTCAATTCTCTTTATTTTTGCAACTTCACCCATCTTTAAATCAAAAACGTTCATAAAATAAATTATGAGCTTGTCTTTAATTTAATGTCGAATTTTGCGGACAAATGTAAAAGCCCCGCGACAAATGTCGCGGGGCTTTGTATTACTTTTTAATTAAAGTTAACGTTACGTTCTCACCGTTTACGTTTTGTTCTTTGGTGAAGCCGTCGGGCTGACCCTCTTCTACCTTTTGGGCAAGCACGTCGGGCGCGAAATTTGCCGCCTGCAAAACTTTAAGCGCCTTGCCTGAAGCCTTGTAGTAAACCTCTATTCTGTCGGTTACTTCAAAGCCCGCTTCCTTTCTCATATTCTGAATTTTGGAAACAAGCTCGCGCTCGATTCCTTCGAAAATCAGTTCTTCGGTAAGCGCGGAATTGAGGGCAACCGTTATGCCCTTATCCTCTGCCGCGACAAAGCCGTTTGCGCTTTCGGGGAATATCTGCAAGTCCTCCTGCGTTAAAACTACGTCCTCGCCCGCAATTTCGTAAGTGCCGCCGCCTCTTACAGCGTTCACTACTTCCTTTGCGTTGCAGGTTGCTAAAAATGCGGATATTGCGCCTAGCTTTTTGCCGTACTTAGGTCCAAGCGTTTTAAGCTGAGGCTTCAATTTGTAGTTTAGGAACTTTTCGGCGTTGTCCGAAACTTTAAATGTCTTTACGTTGAGTTCGTCCAAGACAATAGATTTTTCTTCTTCGGACAAAACTACCTTTTTATCGGTTACAACGTACATTTCGGAAAGGGGCTGGCGGTTCTTTAAATTGCCCGCGTTGCGCGCCGCTCTTCCGAGAATTACTATATCGTAAACCTCGTCCATACCGTCTTCCAACGACTTGTC
>JAIDQV010000089.1 GCA_029062045.1 Clostridia bacterium | reverse complement strand
ATTCAGGTTGCTATAAACGCCCTGGTTGTAAGCGGCACTATTCCACCGACGGGACTGCCGTTGCCGCTGATAAGCAGTGGAAACACTTCGCTTATAATCACCATGGCTTCTATGGGCGTTCTGTATAATATTTCCAAAGTGAACAATGACGGCTGAATAATCATATTATGAAGTAGGGTAACGAGGTGCATTGTAAATATAGCCGTTACCCTATATTTACTATTCGGAGTCAATATGGAAAAATACATAATAAACGGAGGAAACAAGCTATACGGCAGCGTGGAAGTTCAGTCCGCAAAAAATTCAGTTCTGCCTATACTTGCTGCATCGGTCCTGACGGACGATAGAGTAAAAATTTTAAAAGCCCCGAACATAACCGACCTGAAAAATATGGCGAAAATTCTCTCGAAACTCGGTTGTAAAGTCGTGTTTGAAGGGGAGGATTTAATCATAGACAGCTCTTTTGCGGATTGCTTTGAAATCCCGCGTGAACTTGCGCACGAGCTCAGATCGTCGGTTTTTTTGCTCGGTTCGGTAATTTCCCGTTTTCACACGGCAAAAATTGCGTACCCCGGCGGTTGCGATATTGGGCTAAGACCGGTTGATTTGCATCTTGCAGGTTTAAAGCGCCTTGGCGTTGAAATAGAGGAAGAAAACGGATACATAATTTGCAAATGCGAAAAGCTAAAAGGTAATGAGATTATGTTAGACTGCCCAAGCGTGGGCGCTACGGAAAATCTTATGCTTGCAGCGGCAAAAGCGGAAGGTACAACAGTCATTAAAAATGCGGCAAGAGAGCCTGAAATTGAGGATTTACAGCGATTTTTGAATTGTATGGGTGCAAAAGTGCGCGGTGCCGGAACGGGTACAATCATAATAGAAGGCGTAAAGAGCTTGCACGGTTGCGAGTTTTTGCCAATTCCCGACAGAATAGAGGCAGGCACTTTTCTTATTGCGGCGGCTATGTGTGGCGGCGAGATAGAGCTTAAACACGCCTGTGCTGAAAATATAAGTTCACTTTTACATAAACTTAGGGAAAACGGTTGCAAAATCCACCTGAATAATGATAAAATATTTTTAGAAAATCACAGACGACCTACTTCGGTAAAGAGTGTTGAAACTCAGCCTTATCCAGGTTTTCCCACGGATTTACAGGCGCAGATGACGGCGCTTTGCTGTATCTGTCACGGACAATCGATTATAACGGAAAACTTATTCGAAACTCGCTTCAAGTATGTGCCTGAACTCAGAAAAATGGGTGCGGACGTAACGGTTATTAACCGTAATGCGTTTGTGCGCGGGGTCGAAAAATTATGCGGGGCAACCGTCGTTGCTCACGATTTGCGCGGTGGCGCTGCGTTGGTTTGCGCGGGGCTTGCGGCGGAAGGCAGAAGTGAAGTTCTGGATATTTCCCACATAGACAGGGGGTACGGCTCTTTTGAATACAAACTCCGCTCACTGGGCGGGGATATAGTAAGAGTATCTGTATAAATGTTATGAAGCACCTAAGAAAAATCGGAATACTTATTATAGCTATAATTATGGTTGCGGCTATTGCCGTAGGCATATGCGTTGTTTACGCCGTAAGAAATGTAAACGTAACGTTTTCAAGTTATTCCGACGATGAAGAAACTTCTACATCTAAAATAATTGCCATCAAGGAAAAAGTTCTTGAAAAAGTCCGCGGTAGGGTAATTTCTTCAATCAGCGAAGAGGACGTTTCTTCTTGCCTTGACGACGATTATGGCGATTACTATCTGGAAAGTTTTGAAAAGGTTTACCCTTGCACAATAAATATCACCGTGCAGCAAAGAAGGGAAGTTTTTGCCGTTTATGACGGAGAAAAGTATTCCGTATATGACGATAGCGGTAAGTTTTTAAGGGTTTCAGAAAGTAATGTTAATTCTTGTGACCCGGCGCCGAACCTCATTATTGAGGGAGTTAACAGCGAAGATGAAATAAAAGAAGTTGCCTCGATTTGTTCGGTTTTTAAAACTTCTTTTAAAGACCCTGAAAGTCAGGGTGCTTTGCGGAAGGTGGTTGAAAAGGTAACACTGAAAAAGTCACAAACTTCGATAAGCGTTGACAGTGACAGAATAATATTCAGTTTATGGTGCGGACTGTCGATAGAAATTCAGGATTATCAAAAATATACCGTTGAAAAAATTTCAAAAGCGTATAAGCGTTTTTGTAGCCTTTCACAGGAAGAACAACTAAAAGGCAGGATTTATAGCTTTGAGTATGAAGGCGAAGAAATTAAAGTAGAATATAACGCGAACGCGTAATCGACATAAAAAAGCGGTTTTCAAACACCGCTTTTTTTGTTTATTCTGTTGACTTTTTACATAACCCTATTATATAATAGATTATATAATAAATAATGGGGTTTAAGCGTATGCGCTCGAATTGCGTCGCAATACTTGATATACGCTCAGCCGAAATGACTGCCGTCGTCGGTGAAAGAAGTGTAAACGGTACTTTTATTATAAAAAGTAAATACACTTGTGCTTATGACGGTTTTGCCGAAGGCGAGCTTTTGGACGTTGAAAATTTTATTTCCTCTGTATGCGATGTAGTTAAAAGTACTTTATCCGGCGGTAGCGGGGTTAAAAGTTTTTACGTAGGCGTGCCTGGCGAATTTTTAAAGCTGATAAATGTGGACAAGGTTTTAAGCTTTCAGTCAGCAAAGAAAATAAATGCTTCCGATTGCAGAACGCTTGTCGAATTAAGTACCCCGACAAATAGCGAGCAATGGAAGACTATCCGCCACAGTTGCCTTTACTATGTTTTATCGGACAAGCGTAAAGTGATAGACCCTATCGGCATGGTAAGCGACAGTTTGCAAGGAAAATGCTGTTTCTATCAGTGCAATACGTCTTTTATGGGTTGTTTGATGACGGCATTTAAAAGATTTAAAGAAATCACTGCGGTCAACTTTATACCTATAAACTGTGCCGAGGCTATGTATTTGGTTGAACCGGAACTTCGCGATGAGTGTGCCGTTTTATTTGATTTCGGTTATATTTCATCAACTTACAGTGTGATTTGCGGTAACGGGCTTTTATACAGTGAGTCTTTCTCGGTTGGAATAGGGCATATTGCTTTCTATCTCATGACCGAACTCGATATTCCATTTGAGGTAGCTTCAACTTTTCTTTCAACAGTTAATTTGAATGCGAAAGAAAAACTTACGGGTACCGAAGAATGTATCTATGAAGGTAAAACTTATAAATTTTCGACGGCACAGCTTAGGGATATTATAAGGGAAGGACTTGACGGAATTTGTGAAACCGTTGAAGAGTGTAGGCAAAGCTTTTCGGGCAGGAATATCGACGGCAAGCCGTTGCTGGTTACAGGTGAAGGTATAAAAGTTGTAAGAGGAACTGCCGAACATCTTGCAGGTAGGCTTGTTAAAAACGTGGATGTTATTTCACCAAAAGTTCCATATTACGACAAACCACATTTTTCTTCAACTTTAAGCCTTTTAAATATGGCTTTGGACGATGCAAATTAATTCTTAACTAACCATTATCGGAGGTTAAATATGTTTAACGATTTACAAGGAATGGGTTCAAGCAGAATTACCGGAAGAGCAAGAATAAAGGTAATAGGCGTTGGCGGTGCAGGTAACAACGCTGTTAACAGAATGCTGGACGCAGGTATTAACAGCGCAGAATATTACGTCGTTAATACGGACAGCCAGATTCTTACGCTTTCTCCTTGCCAAAATAAGATACAGATAGGTAGTCAACTCACCAAGGGGCTTGGCGCAGGTGCTAAGCCTGAGATTGGCAGAGAAGCTGCGGAAGAGAGCAAGGATGCCCTTACCGAGGCGGTAAGAGATACCGACCTTTTGTTTATTACTGCCGGAATGGGTGGTGGAACAGGTACAGGCGCTGCGCCCGTAATTGCAAAAATAGCAAGGGACATGAATATCCTTACGGTTGCCGTTGTTACCGAGCCTTTCAGTTTTGAAGGCAAAACGCGTATGGAAAATACGGCGAAGGGTTTGGATAATCTTAAAAAGTACGTTGATACACTTATTGTTATTCCCAACGATAAAATTAAAACAGTCGTTCAAAAGAATACTCCGCTAACGGAAGCTTTCCGTGTCGCGGACGACATTTTGAAGCAGAGCATAAGAGGGCTTACTGAACTGATAGTAAATCCTTCGCTTATAAATCTTGACTTTGCGGACGTTCAGACTATTCTTAAAGACAAGGGTATAGCCCACCTTGGCGTTGGCGTCGCAAAGGGCGAAAACAGAATTATAGAGGCCGTACGCGTAGCGGTAAACTGCCCGCTTCTTGAAACCACTATCGAGGGCGCTCGCGGCGTAATTTTAAACGTTGTCGGTGGTAAAGATTTGACTATTGACGAGGTTACAGATGCGGCAGAGCTTGTTAAAAGCGTGGTTGACGCATCAGCGAATATTATATTCGGTGCAAGAATCGACCCTAATGTTCAGGACGAAGTTGAAATTACGGTTATTGCTACCGGTTTCCCCGGTTACGATACAATTCGTCGTAACGAAGAACCTGTCAGAGGTTATGCGGGTAATGCTTATACCGGTAATGCGGCTTACAATGACGGATCATACGGCGGAATAAGAAGAATGAGCGTGCACGAGCCTTATTATAAACCCGTTCAGCCTATGCAGACCGAAAGACCTGTTCAATACGTTCAGCCTATGCAACCTGTACAGCCGGTGCAGGCGCCCGCGAATGAAGAGATTAATATAGAGCGTCAGCCTGAAAAGAATGTGCCTAAATTTGCACAACTGTTAAAGAATTTCGGTAAAAAACGCGACAACTGATTATAAATAAAACGAAAAGGCGCACGGAATAACCGTGCGCCTTTTCGTTTTACAAATTCAGTATTAATTTAACTGACGGAAAACTAAATATGACTTATTTTTTAAGTTCATCATAGTAAGCCGTAAGGATTGCTTTTTTCAAATTATCTCGGGTCGCGGTGTCAAGTGGATGTGCAATATCCTTATAATCGCCATCATTAGTTTTTCTGCTGGGCATCGCAATAAACGCGCCTTCTGAGGATTCGATTATCTTAATATCGTGTACGACAAAGCATTGGTCAATGGTAATCGAAGCAACTGCTTTAAGTTTATTGTCCCCCTTGTTAACTAATCTGATTCGTACATCTGAGATTTCCATAATTCACCTACCAGATTATACTTTCATTGCAATTATTGTACAATAAAAGAATAATAAATTCAATACTTATTTTAAAATTTTTCCCAATTTTTTAAAAAAAACTACAAAATCCGTGCTAATAACCTAAATTAATTAATAAAATTTAATATGCGGAAAAGTTTTTTGGAGTTTTACGACAGTTTCTATTTTATAGGCATAGGCGGCGTCAGTATG
>JAIDQV010000088.1 GCA_029062045.1 Clostridia bacterium | reverse complement strand
GCAAAATATTTGCTTGTATAACGAAAGGACAGCAAGTCGTTCATACTGCCGTCCGCCTGAATATACACGTTGCCGCCGTTTCCGCCGTCTCCGCCGTCCGGTCCGCATGCGGGCTTGCCCTTAAAGGATTTGAACGAGTTCATTCCGTCCCCGCCGTCGCCCGACTTTACCGTGATTTTTACTCTGTCAGTAAATAAATTTTTATCAGCCATTTTTAATTATTTCCGCAAGTTCTGCGTTTGATTTGGTTTTCTTGAATAAATCGATTATTTCCTCTGCCTCCGCGCCGTGGGAAAGTTTTGAGCGTAGAGCAACGGAAAGTTTCCTTTCTTCTTCGTTTAACAAACCTTCTTCCCTGCCCGAATAGGACTTCAAAATATCTATCGCGGGGAACAGTCTTTCCGCTACCAAAACTGGTGAAAGGTTAATTACCATATTGGCAACGCCCGAATAATTAAACTCTTGCGGCATTGCGGCAACTACGGTCAAAGAACCGCCTTCCTCGGCGTTAATTGCACAGAAAAGACAATTTTTTACGGCTTCCGCAGGAAGATTTTCGTACAGCCCGTCCACCAGAATTATTGCATTTTTTTGAAGCTCGACACGGCGCTTAGCATACTCGAATGCGAGATTTGCCAAGGATAAATGCTCTTCGTCGGACTTATCGAAAGATGTGTAGAAATACGTGATTTTACCGCTTAATTTATTAAATTCCGTAACCTCTTCGGGGCGTGCGCCCAAAGTTAAAATGATAACCTCAAAATCGCGGTATTTGGCACATACTCCTAGGGCAATCGATTTTATAAGCGTTGTTTTGCCACTGTTGGCAGGGGCCGAAATAACCCCTCTTTGCCCCAAAGCGACGGGCGAAAAAAGGTCAATCATTCTTAAAGAAATATCGCCACCGTCGGACAGGTAAACACGCTTTACGGGATAAAGATGAGTTAGCGTGGAAAAGTTGTTTCTCTTTTTACTTTCCTCGGGCGAAGAACCGTTTACCGACAATATTTCGTACGCGCCGACTAAATCCGCTTTGTTCTTTCTTCTTCCCTTGCAACGGATAAAATCACCTATCCGCAAAGAGTATCTCGTTACGAACAAATCCGAAACAAAGACGATTTCCTCTGCATGAAGAAAATAATTCTGCCCTTCTTTATTAAGATAGCCCGAATACTCTTTTTCCGAAAAGTCATAACCCGAATCGTTTACGGTCATTGTGGAATTTTGTACTCCGCCTTGCTTAACGGCGAGAAAGTATTCACGACATGCGAAAATATCGGCAACAAGCTGCTCGTCATACTTGTCCGATTTAGGGGGTGCGCCGCGTTTAGACTGAGGTGCGAAATCTACCTCTCCCTGCGCTATTAATAAAATCGCGTCTATTATCGCCCCTTTCTGCCCGCTGGTTACGTGGGCTTTGACTTCACGCGCGATTTGGCGAACCTCGTAAATCGTCATACTATCAAGACGTTTTTTTACGTCGTCAAGCATTTCTTCGCTACGCATTAATTTCTCCTTAATACGACGATTTTAGTTTCTTCACCCAAATCAGTCCTGGAAAGCTCTATCGAATTACCGTCGACTTCTTCAATTACGTCCTCGTCGAAAAGTTTTAAAAACTCGTCAACCTTGTCAATGTCAAGTTTGCAGTCTTTTGTGCGGTAGTGCATAGGGATAACTATATCGGGCATAATCCTGTCCACATATTCCTTCGCCATTTCCGCATCAACGGTGTAAGTGCCCCCTACGGGAATTAAAAGCACGTTTACAGGCAATAGCGTTTCAATTAGGTCGGAAGAACACTGTTCACCTAAGTCACCTAAGTGGCAAACGTCAATTCCGTCCATCCTGAACTTGAAAATCATATTTTCACCGCGTTTCTTGCCGCGGCTTGCATCGTGGAAAGACTTTATCGAGTTAATTTCGACACCGTCGAAATCACAATTATTTTCCCTATCGATAATTGCGGGAGTTCCGCCGACTTTTTGAATATTGTCGTGGTCGTTGTGATGATGCGAAACTGTTACAACGTCCGCATCAACGCTAGGCATGGCATAACCGACAATTTCTTCCGAATACGGATCGCAAACAATGGAAGTTCCCGTACTTTCGGTAAGTTTGAAACACGAATGTCCAAGGTATTCTATAATCATTTTATCTCCTTACGCCCTTGCGGTAATTTCCAAATCGGTATTTTCGCCGCCGCAAGTGTAGTTAAGTTTGATTTCAACCGACTTCTCGTCGTTTTTTATCTGTATTTTGTTGGTGAAAACGGAAAAACTGCCCGAAGACGCGCCCATTTGGAGGATACAAGCCGTTTCCTGCCCCTCTTTAAAGCGCATAAGAATAGGCACCGAACCGCGGCGTTCCTGAACGATTTCACCGTTTTTATAGCTTAAAGTGCATTTATCGCCGTCCAAATCATAAAAAAGCTCAAAGCCTGCTTCGCCGAAATTCAGTTCGCCTTTTGCAGTAAAATATCCGTCCTGTTTACCGTTATTTAGAATAACTT
>JAIDQV010000087.1 GCA_029062045.1 Clostridia bacterium | reverse complement strand
TCTCGAAGGAGTTATAATTATAAAAAATAGCTCTATGGAGATATTTTTAAATATATTTATACATAAACTTGACACGGCTAATACCCTGTGATAAAATAACAACTGTTATTGATAACTTATGTTATTTATGGGGTGAAATAGTGCCGGCAAAAAAGCAGATTACAAAAGAAAATATTTTAAATGCCGCATTTGAAATAGTGAGGAAGAGTGGAATAGAGGCGTTGAATATGCGGACGCTTGCAAATGCGTGCAACTGTTCAACTCAGCCAATATATCTGTCATTTGCGAATTCCGAGCAATTAAAATATGAATTGGCAATAAAAACGGTAAACTTTTTTAATGTATTCATTGAAAACGTTATTAAGTCCGGAAAGTATTTGGAATATAAGTCTGTCGGTATGGGGTATATACTCTTTGCTAAAGAAGAACCGAATTTATTCAAGTTTATTTTAATGAACGAGGGCGAAAAAAAGCAAGGACTTGAAGAAATGACGGTTGAAACTTCCGTACAGATAATAATGAAGAATTATGGCATTACGCACGCACAGGCGTATCGGCTTCATATAGAAATGTGGCTGTTCGTCCATGGTATTGCAACTATGTGTATGAACGGCTATTTAGGTGAAGATATGCAGGGAATCAGTGATATGGTTACAGATGTGTTTAACGGGTTGATAGTTAATATCAAAGGAGAAAATAAATGATAATCGAAATCGAGAATCTTGAAAAATCGTTTAAAGAAGTGAAAGCGGTTGACGGCGTTTCCTTCAAGGTGAAGGAAGGCGAGCTGTTTGCATTCCTCGGCATAAACGGCGCGGGCAAGTCGACCACTATAAACGTAATTAGCGGAACGCTTAAAAAGGACGGAGGCTCGGTAAAGGTTTGCGGGTATGATATAGACGAAAACGCCGACGAAATAAAAAGCAAGCTGGGAATAGTTTTTCAAAACTCCGTTCTTGATAAAAAGCTATCCGTTTACGATAATTTGAAGTCGCGCGCGGGGCTGTACGGGATATTCGGCAAAGACTTTAAAGCAAGGCTTGAAGAAGTGAGCGAGCTTCTCGACTTAAAAGAAATTTTAAAACGCCCTATTAATAAACTTTCGGGCGGGCAAAAGAGAAGAATAGATATTGCGCGCGCCTTGTTCCACAATCCCGAGCTACTTATTTTAGACGAGCCCACCACAGGGCTTGACCCCAAAACACGCCAAACCGTGTGGGCAGTAATCGATAAGCTGCGCAAAGAGAAGGGGCTTACGGTTTTTCTTACCACTCACTATATGGAAGAGGCGGCGGAGGCTGACTATGTTGTTATTCTCGATGGCGGTAAAAAGGTCGCCGAAGGCACCCCGCACGAGCTGAAAAATAACTACGCAAACGACTATATAAAGATATATTCGGAAATAGAAGAAGCGGAAAAAACGCTTGCGCCTCTCGGCTACGCGTTAAAACGCGAGCGCGACTTTTTGGAAGTTGAATTAAAAAAGACTAACGAGGCAACCGAAATTATAAAAAAATATCCCCAACTTTTCACGGACTTCGAGGTTTTAAAAGGAAATATGGACAACGTGTTTTTAAAGGTTACGGGCAAAGATTTGGAGGGTATGTAAAATGACTGCTACGGTTGAATGTAAAAAACTTGTTACTTTGGTCGCGCGTAATACAAAGTGTTATTTTAAGGATAAATTTCTGTTCTTTGTATCTATGATAACGCCGTTGATTTTGCTGGTGTTGTTTGCAACTTTTTTAAGAAACGTTTATATAGGCAGTTTCAAATCCTCTTTTCCAGAGGGGTTTACGGTGAACGACAGAGTTCTTGAAGGAATTACAGGCGCGTGGCTAATGTCGTCTATATTGTCGGTGAGTTCGGTAACGGTGGCGTTCTGCTCCAATGTGGTTATGATAAACGACAAAATAGAAGGCAGTATAAACGATTTTTGTGTTTCGCCCGTAAAAGGAGTGACTACATCTATTGCATACTTTATATCGAATTTCTTCGTCACGCTTATAGTAATGCTCTGCATTATGTTGATAGGTCATATTTATCTTGCTTGCGTGGGTTGGTATATACCCGTCGGCGATGTGTTTATGATTATAGTTGATATCTTCTGTGGTGTGCTTTTCGGTACGCTTTTGGCTGGTGTGGTGGAAAGTTTTATTTCGTCGCAAGGGGGGCTTTCGGCGGTATCAACGCTGGTTTCTTCTATGTACGGCTTTATATGCGGAGCTTATATGCCGTTTTCACAGTTTGGGGAAGGTTTAAGAAACACTTTGTGTTTATTGCCCGGAACTTACGGCGTCGGGATAATGCGCAACCACTATATGAGCGGCTACTTAACGGCTTTGGCGGACGAAGGTGTTCCGCAAGAAGCGTTAAACGGTATTAAAGAAAATTTTGATATCAGCATAAAAGTTTTCGGTACGGAAGTTTCACTCGGCGCTATGTACGGAATACTTTTGGGCGCGTGCGCAGTGCTTCTTGTCGCGTACGTTGCAATAGTAATAATTAAAAATAAGAAGAAATAGGAGATTATAGAAATGAAAAAATACGAATTTGTAACTGTAAAGGTAAAAAATAACCCTGCATACTGTGCAACACTTTCCGAACACAGAAAAGTCATTGAAGAGTACGCGGCAAAAGGCTACGCTTATAAGGGGTATTTCCCTACAGTGCAAGGACCTAGCGGCAAGATAATCGAAATGGATTTGATTTTTGAAACCGAAGAGTAAACCCTTGCTAAAAGCGAATTAAAATGCTATAATTAACCTAAATTAATTTTAAGGTGTAATTATGAATAAAAGCAGATTAAAAAAATATGCAAAACTTATAGTTAAATGCGGGTTGAACGTACAAAAAGGTCAACTCGTTTTTATCGATTGCGGACTTGACCAGCCCGAATTCGTTGCTATGGTAGTGGAAGAATGCTACAAAGCAGGTGCAAAAAAAGTAAAAGTAAACTGGGCTTATACGCCTATAACAAAGCTCAATTACAATTACAGAAGTTTGGAAACTCTTTCGGAAGTAACCGAAGTTGAAAAGGCCGAACTTCAAGAAAAGGTTGATACGCTTGCTTGCAAGCTGTGGCTGGATTCCGACGACCCCGACGGGTTGAACGGAACCGACAGTGAGAAGATAGCTAAAGCTAGTATGGCGCGTTATCCCATAATAAAGCCTTACCGCGACGCTATGGAAAACAAGTATCAGTGGTGTATAGCCTCTGTCCCCGGCAAAGAGTGGGCAAAGAAAGTTTTCCCCGACCTTTCCGATAAAAAAGCCGTTGAAAAACTTTGGGAAGCAATTTTATATACTTCCCGTGTGGACGACAACCCCATTGCGGCTTGGAAGGAACACAACAAAAACCTTGCAAGGCGCTGCAAATTCTTAAACGATTATAAGTTTGATAAACTCGAATATAAGAGCGCAAATGGTACCGACTTCACCGTAGGGCTTAACCCTGTCGGTAAGTTCTGCGGCGGCGGAGAGTACACCATAGGCAAAAAGCGCGTTTACTTCAATCCGAATATCCCCAGCGAAGAAGTTTTCACTTCGCCTGTGCGCGGTATTGCCGAAGGTAAAGTTGTTGCGACCAAGCCCCTTTCTTATCAAGGCAAGCTCATTGAAAACTTCTGGATGAGATTTGAAAAAGGAAAGGTTGTTGAGGTTTACGCTGAAAAGAACCAGGACCTTTTGGAAAAAATGGTTTCAATGGACGAAGGCGCGGCATATCTTGGCGAATGTGCGCTTATTGCTTACGACTCACCCATAAACAACACGGGTATACTTTTCTATAACACACTTTTCGACGAGAACGCAAGCTGTCATTTGGCTGTCGGCAGGGGCTTCAACGACTGCATAGAGAATTACGAAAATCTTACCGTTGAAGAGTGCGAAAAGCTGGGCGTTAACAGCTCGATGATTCACGTTGACTTTATGATAGGAAGCGCGGATATGTCAATAGTCGGCGTAACCAAGGACGGTAAACGCGTTCAAATTTTCAAAGACGGCAACTGGGCAATTTAATTTAAAGAAAAAGCGCGGCTTTTAAAGCCGCGCTTTTATATTACTTGTAGAACGATAAACTTTAAATACTGCGTTTCTTCTGCGGAAAGAAGGGCGGGGTGGTCGGGTGCTTGCGTTTTTATTTCAACATAGCGCACGCATCTGCCGCTTTCTTTTGTTGCCTCGATAAGCATCTTTTCAAACAGCGTTGCCGTCATATAGTGTGAGCACGAGCAAGTTATCAAAAAGCCGCCGCTTTTAACTATTTTCATAGCGGTTAAATTTATATCTTTGTAACCGCGGTAAGCGTCTTTTACTTCGTCGGCGGTTTTGCAAAAGGCGGGAGGGTCGAGAATAACCGTATCGAATTGTCGTTTTTCTTTTTTAAAGTTTCTTAAAACCTCGAAAACGTCTCCGCAAAGGGTTTCGATATTTTTAATGCCGTTTAACTTGGCGTTGTCGCGCACGTTTTTAAGCGCAAGCTCGGATATATCGCAGGAAATAACTTTGTCGGCAACGATAGAGGCGTTCAAAGAAAAACCGCCGCTGTTGCAAAAACAGTCCAAAACTTCGCCCTTGCAGTACTTTCTTGCGGCAAATCTGTTTTCCTTTTGGTCCAAAAAATATCCCGTTTTTTGCCCGTTTTTAATATCAACCAACATTTTTAAGTTGTTTTCGGTTATTTCAACATAGTCGGGTACTTCGCCGTACAAAATTTGCTTAACTTCGGGTAAGCCCTCTTTTTTTCTTACAGAAACGTCGCTTCTTTCAAAAATTCCCTTGGGGGAAAATAACTTTACAAGACAGTCGCAAATAAGTTTTTTGCGCATATCAATGCCGAGGGAGAGGCATTGGATAGCAAGATAATCGCCGTACTTGTCTACGATGAGGGCGGGTAGGTTGTCGGCTTCGGCAAACACAACGCGGTAGCAATTATTATAGCCTAATTTAAGACGGTAATCGTTTGCCGCTTTAAGTCTTTCCATATAAAAATTTTCGTCGTCGGTTTCGTTGCCGCGGATAAAAATTCTTATAAGAATTTTAGAGGCGTGGTTAATGTATCCCTTGCCTATAAATCTTCCGTCGAAAGAGTAAACTTCCGCAAGAGAGCCGTTCTTGTCTTTGCCGTCTATTTTTGCAACCTCGTTGGCGTAAACCCAACTGTGTCCCGCAACAATTCTTTTTTCTTCGCCCTTTTTGAGGTAAACTTTGTAAGCCATATTCAAAGTTTATCAAATTGCGATAATAATTGCAATAAAAATTGCTTTTTATTTCCATAAATGGTATAATCTTATCCGTATGCGCAAACTTTTGAAATATCTCAAAAATTATAAGGCTCAATCAGTTCTTGCGCCCCTTTTTAAACTTTTGGAAGCAAGTTTCGAGCTGTTCGTGCCGATGGTTGTTTCGGCTATAATAAACGAGATTGACGCTGGCAACGGAAGCACTTCTTACGTAGTGTACGCGTGCCTAATATTGGTTGCGCTCGGCGTGGTGGGACTTATCAGCGCGGTCGCCGCACAGTACTTTGCCGCAAAGGCGGCGGTTGGCTTTTCAAAAGAACTTAGGCACGACTTGTTCGATAAAATGCAGTCGCTTTCGTATTCCCAAATCGATAATCTCGGCACCGGCAAAATGATTACGCGAATGACCAGCGACGTAAATCAAGTACAGTCGGGCGTCAATTTGGTGTTAAGGCTGTTTATGCGCTCGCCGTTCATAGTCTTCGGAGCTATGGTAATGGCGTTTTTAATTGATACTTTCGCGGGCGGTGTGTTTGCCGCCTCGATAGCCGTTTTGTGCGTTGTAGTATTCGGGATAATGCTTATAAGCATCCCGCTCTATAAAAAAGTGCAGGGCAACCTTGATAAAGTTACGGTTGCCACAAGAGAAACTTTGACGGGGGCGCGCGTTCTTCGCGCCTTTTGCAAGGAAGAGGACGAAATTTCTTCATATAATCAGAAGAATGCCGAACTTACCAAATCACAGCGGTTTGTCTGTAAAGTTTCGGCATTGATGAACCCGTTGACTTACGCCATTATCAATGCGGCAATTATCGCTTTGATGTACACAGGCGCACTTAAATTCAATGCAGGCAGTCTTGACCGTGGACAGGTTGTTGCACTTTACAACTATATGTCCCAGATTTTAATAGAACTTATCAAACTTGCCAATCTTATTATAACCGTAACCAAGTCTTTTGCTTGTGCGGGAAGAATAAACGAAATACTTGAAATGCAACCCTCACTTAAGAAGGGCGAGAGGGGAGATGTAGCAAGCGCAAGTTTTATTGAGTTTAAAAACGTAAGTGTGAACTACGGCAACGCTACCGTAAACGCATTAGACGATATAAACTTCACTGTTGAACGCGGGCAGACTGTTGGTATTATCGGCGGCACGGGCGCAGGCAAGACCACGCTTGTAAATATGTTACCACATTTTTACGACGCCAAGACGGGTGAAGTTCTTATTGACGGAGAAAACGTAAACGCTATCGGAGACGAAGCCCTGCGCGATAAGTGCGGGATTGTGCCGCAGAGAGCTATTCTTTTTGAAGGAACCGTGCGCGAAAATATGCAGTGGGGTTTGAATGACGCCACCGACGAGGAAATTTATGCCGCAATAGAAGCGGCGCAGGCAGCTGACGTTATAAAGTCTAAAGACGGAGGGCTTGACGAAATAGTTGAGCAGGGTGGCAAGAACTTTTCCGGCGGACAGCGTCAAAGACTTACTATTGCACGCGCGCTTGTCAAAAAACCCGATATTTTAATTCTGGATGACAGTGCGTCCGCACTCGATTATGCAACGGATGCAAGACTTCGTCAATCGCTTAAAAAACTTGATTATAACCCTACGGTGTTTATAGTTTCCCAGCGCACCTCGTCCATAAGGCACGCTGATAAAATTATCGTTCTTGACGGCGGCAAAATGGTGGGGCTAGGCACCCACGAAGAGCTTTTGAAAAATTGCGACATATACCGTGAAATTCACTATTCGCAGTTTGAAAAGGAGGGCGCTTAAATGGCTAAACCCTCTAAAAAATCAGTGCTTAAACGCATTTTAAAACAACTGAAAAAATACAAACTTTTGATTATAGCAACTATCTTTTTTGCACTTGTTTCTGTGGCGGGGAACTTGCTTGCACCCATATTTGTGGGGCAGATAATCGATTTGTTCGTCGCGGGGCAACAAGTTAATTTGGAAGAAGTATTTGTAAAGTTTGCGGCTATCGGTGTTACAGTGGGTATAACCTGCGTGGCGCAGTGGATTTCAAGCGTTATAAATAACCATATAACTTTTAACGTCGTCAAAGATATACGCGAAGAGGCGTTTGCACACTTGCAGAGGCTTCCGTTGAAGTTTATTGACGCACATTCTTACGGCGATATAGTGGGGCGTGCCATAGCTGACGTTGACGCGTTCGCGGACGGACTTTTGATGGGCTTTACACAGCTTTTCACGGGAGTGCTTACAATTCTGGGCGTTCTAGGTATTATGTTTGCTATGAACTGGATAATTGCGCTTATCGTGTTCGTGTTAACGCCGCTGTCTTTGTTCGTCGCCAAATTTATAGCTTCCAGAACCTATTCGCTTTTCAGAAAAACTTCGCAGATACGCGGCGAGCAAACTGCGTTTATCGACGAAATGATAGGCAATTTAAAGGTTGTGCAGGCGTTCGGGCACGAGGATGAAAACCTTGAAAAATTCGACGAAATAAACGATAGGCTTACCAAGGCCTCGCTAAAATCCATTTTCTATTCGTCATTAACAAATCCGTCAACGCGGTTTGTAAACGCCGTAGTGTATGCGGCGGTTGCGCTTGCGGGCGCGCTTATGCTTATATTCGCAGTGCCTTTGCCGATAGTTTTTACAGTCGGTAAACTTTCAAACCTGCTTTCATACGCAAACCAGTACACCAAACCATTTAACGAAATTTCAGGCGTTGTTACCGAATTGCAAAATGCTATTGCGTGCGCGGGAAGAATTTACGAAATTATCGACGAACAGCCTCAAACACAGGATGCAGAGGGTGCAAAGGTTCTTGAAAACGTGAAGGGTGACGTTGAATTCAAAGACGTCTCTTTCTCATACGACAAGAACAAAAAACTTATTGAAGGCTTGAATATTTCAGCAAAAGCGGGACAAAGAATTGCGATTGTAGGACCTACCGGTTGTGGCAAAACCACGCTTATAAATCTTTTAATGCGTTTCTATGACCCGGACGGCGGCAAAATTGCCGTGGACGGCAACGATATTTTAAGCGTTACCAGAAAATCTCTCCGTAAAAACTACGGTATGGTTTTGCAGGATACCTGGCTGAAAAGCGGTACAGTGTTTGAAAATATCGCTATGGGTAATCCTTCGGCAACGCGTGAAGAAGTTGAAAACGCCGCAAAAGCCGCACATGCGCATAACTTTATTATGCAGATGCCCGAGGGTTACGATACGGTAATAGCCGAGGACGGCGGCAACCTTTCGCAAGGGCAAAAACAGCTTCTTTGCATATCGCGCATAATGCTGTGCTTGCCGCCGATGCTTATTCTGGATGAGGCAACTTCTTCAATAGATACACGCACGGAACAAAAAATCCAACAAGCCTTTGCAAGGTTAATGGAAGGCAGGACCAGCTTTGTAGTTGCGCACAGACTTTCAACCATAAAAGAGGCGGACTTGATTTTGGTTATGAACAATGGCAACATTATCGAGCAAGGTACGCACGAAGAACTGCTTTCTAAAAACGGTTTTTATGCCAACCTATACAACAGCCAATTCGCAATATAACTTTATTTAGGAGATATTATGTTACAAGTCAACAACGTTTCACTTCAATACGGCAGTAAAAAACTTTTTGAGGACGTAAATTTAAAATTCACAAAGGGTAACTGCTACGGCATCATCGGTGCAAACGGCGCGGGTAAGTCTACGTTTTTAAAGGTGTTAAGCGGTGAAGTCGAGCCCAATAAGGGTGACGTCACGCTTGACAGGACTGAGAGAATGTCTGTTTTACAGCAGAACCAAAACGCTTACGACAACGTTTCCGTACTGCGCGCGGTTATGTTAGGGCATAAGCGTCTTGTGGATATAATGGACGAAAAAGACGCGCTTTACGCTAAAAGCGACTTTACCGAAGAGGACGGCGTTCGTGCAAGTGAACTGGAAAGCGAGTTTGCAGAACTCGGCGGCTGGGAAGCCGAGTATGAGGCGCAAACACTTTTAAACGCGCTTGACATTACCGAAGAATATTACGATACCCTGATGGCTGATTTGGATGCCAAGCACAAAGTCAAAGTTTTGCTTGCGCAGGCGCTTTTCGGAAATCCCGACGTACTTTTATTGGACGAGCCTACCAACAACCTTGACATAAAAACTGTGCGTTGGCTTGAAAATTATCTTCTGGATTTCGAAAACACTATAATAATCGTATCCCATAACAGGCACTTTTTAAATAAAGTCTGTACGCACATATGCGATGTTGACTACGGCAAAATTAATATGATGCTTGGCAACTATGATTTCTGGTATGAAACCAGTCAGCTTCTTGCCCGTCAACAGCGCGACCAAAACAAGAAGAACGAGCAACGCGCAAAAGAATTACAGGACTTTATTGCGCGGTTTGCAGCTAACGCTTCCAAATCACGTCAGGCAACTTCGAGGAAGAAAGAGCTTGAAAAACTTACCATTGCGGACTTCAAGCCTTCGCTTCGAAAATATCCTTTCATTGATTTCAAATACGAAAAAGACATCGGTAACGACATTTTAATGGTAGAGGGGCTTACTAAGAAGGGTTATTTCGAAAATATTTCGTTTACCGTGCAAAGAGATGAAAAAATCGGCATCGTAAGCGATAAGTCGACTACCGTGTCAATGCTTTACGATATATTAACAGGTAAAGTTCAGCCTGACAGTGGTACGGTGCGTTGGGGTAAGACCATATCCGTTTCCTACTTCCCCGAAAATAACAACGAGTATTTCCAGGGGTGTGACTTAAACCTTGTGCAGTGGCTAAGCCAATACTCAAAAGACCATTACGAAGAGTATCTTCGCGGTTGGCTTGGCAGGATGCTATTCTCTGGCGAAGAAGCGCTTAAAGAAGCAAAGGTGTTGTCGGGCGGAGAGAAAGTGCGTTGCATGCTTGCAAAAATGATGCTTGAAGGCAGTAACTTCCTTATTATGGACGAGCCGACTAACCATTTAGACCTTGAAAGTATAACCGCATTAAACAACGGTATGAAGAATTTCAAGGGGTGTATGCTGTTCACTTCGCACGACCAGGAGCTTATGAATACCGTTGCGAACAGAATAATAGAAATTAACCAAACCAAAAAATTTGACAAATGCGTCAATTATGACGAATATTTGGACATCATAACCCAGTAAAATTTTAGCGTCGACTTCATTCGACATATTTTTGTACAAAATTACATTATTTTTGTAAAAAATTCTTCATTTTTTTACAAAATTACTTTACAAACTTAAAAATGTGTAATATAATTTCTCCACAACCTCAAAAAACGGTGGAGAAATTTATTATGAAACAAGAAAAAATTGCAATATTCTCAAATAACGACGAGTTTGTTCAAGAGCTTTCAAACAGTTTAAATGCGGTGGAGGGGTTCAGCGTATGCGCAACCTCTTCCAACGGCAATACGGCGACCGAAATTGTAAAGCGCAATTCGCCGACAGTGGCAGTTGTAGATTTGGTTTTGACAGGGCTTGACGGCTTCGGTGTTTTGGACTTTGTTAAAGAAAACTGCCCCGACTGTCTTACGATAGCCGTCGGCGGGTTTGTTGACGATAAAATCGTAGACCAAGCCATCGAACACGGTGCGGTGTACTATCTTGCTAAGCCCGTCAAAGCGGAAACGCTTGTTGACAGAATAACCGAGCTTTCCAACGGCAGAGCTGTAAATTATAAAGTTGCTACAGAGGTTAGGGACAAGCGAAAAGCCGGTTCTATTGACGAAAAGATAAGCAATATTTTTATAACTATCGGTATTCCGCCCCACATCAAGGGTTTTTCTTATCTAAGAGAGGGCATAAAACTTGCTGTTGAAGACCCTGCAATTATCAATAGAGTAACTAAGGAACTTTATCCTAAGATCAGTGAAAAGTTTTCAACCAGCGCGAGCAAGGTTGAAAGGGCCATCCGCCACGCCATAGAGGTTGCATGGAACAGAGGAAGAACTGACGCCATAAGTTCTATCTTCGGTGCAAGGGTTTACATAGGTAACGAGCGTCCCACAAACAGTGAGTTTATTGCATTGGTCGCAGACAAACTTATCTTGGAAAGTTTATAAAATAATAAGTAGTTTTTCCCTCCCGCAAGGGAGGGCTTTTTTTGCCAAAAAATTACTGAATTAACTAAATTGCCCGCAATTACCTTTAAAAAACTGAAATAATTGCGAAAAACAGACAAATTTTATCACACTTCACTTGAAATTATGGCGCTCAAGTTGTACAATTATATCATAGATAATTCTCACCGAATTCTAAAAAAACAAGAACCACATCAGGTTCGGGAGGAAGAAATGAATAATAGAAAAATTACGAAAGCTCTTTTGGCTTTCGGAATTAGTGCGCTAACCGCGACTTCGGTCGTAAGTTTCGTAGCTTGTGACTCAGGTGAAGACGGTAAAGACGGACACGTACATAAATGGTCCGACTGGACTTCGATAAGTGCAACACAGCACGAGCGTGAGTGTACCGAAGAGGGACACGAGGGCAATAAGAAGGAAACTGCAAATCACGGCACGCCGGATGGGAAAAATCAGTGCCCTGATTGTCATTATCAATTTACTATAGATGACGGCGTTACTACTGCAAAATGGACTGTAACAAGTGGCGCGACCGATAAATATTCGGCAAATTCTGTTATTACAGATAACAGTTTATTTACTTTAAAAACAAGCGGCGCCGGCTATCATACCGGTGATGCGGAAAAGGGCAATCTGTCATCCAATACGGCGTTTGCGGCACTGGGGACCACAAGCCTCACCTCGGCAATAAGGTCTACTAACGACGTGTCGGCTGATGAATGGGATGACGATATTTACACTGTAACTGCAAAAAAGACCGCTACGGTAACTTTATATCTTAACTTTGTAAACAACTCTTATAACTCCAACAGAGTAGGCGCTAAAATAACCGTAACATCTGACGCTGACGCTTATTTTTATAAAGAAAGCGTTGGTCGCGAAAACTCCGGTGTCGTAGCGCTTGAATTTGACGTAGTAAGCGGTAAAACTTATAAAATCGGCGTTGTAAATACGTTAAATCAAACCGGCCGTTTGTGGCTGTTCGGCGCAACGGCTGAAGTAACTGATTTGCCGTTAACTGTAAACTACAAATACGGTACCGAGCTTATCAGTAATTTGAAGTTGACCGACGGTGCTACCCTTGTAAAGCCCGCAGACGACCCCATTCGTAAAGATTCTAAGTTCTTAGGTTGGTTTACGTCAGCCGATGATGGCGAGGAATATCCTTTTGGCGCAATCGAGTCCGGCAAAACCAATGTAAATGTTTATGCTCACTTTAAGAAATCGGACGTTTTAATAAACTATTACGTTCCGGACGATAATGATGAGTCCGAGTGGAAACTAGTAAACACCGAAAAAGCATATAGTGGTGATAAGGCAGCCGGTATTACCGTAACCGTTGCATCCGGTTATATTCATAAGGGATGGACCACCGATAAAGCAGGTAAAAATTCCTTCAATATGAATACGTTCTTAACTGCTAATGAAACTATTAATCTCTACGCTAAAATTGAAGCAATAACCGGAAACAAAGAAACGGTAAGAGCGCAAGATTTGAGTTTGGTTGGCGATAAAGTCGATAAAGGCAAGACGGTTTACGACGCTATTTCTTTTACATGGAATGTAACGGCTGATGCAAAATCTTGTAATGTTGTGGTTCCCCACCTCGATGAGGGACACACCTATACTTTAAATGATACTGAAAATACAAATAACGTAAGTTTTAATAAACTGTTATCGGGTACGAGTACCGGCACGTCGTTCACTATAACGGCAAAAAGAGACATTACTCTTGTTGTTTACTATACAATTCTAGATGCATCAAGTTGTGACTCTACGGCGGCAAAGGAAAATAAAACACCTGCCGAAACCCAAAAAAGCGGTGAATTGCAGTGGAAAGTCGACGGCGGTGAGTTGCAATCAGATAAAAATACTTCAAAGAAGTCTTCAATAGTTGCTTATTCTGTAACCATTAATTTGAATGCGGGCGAATCATGTGAATTGACAGCGTCATCAAACAGGTTGGCAATTTGGGGTATTGTAGGAATATATTAAGCCAACTTGTTAATAAGATGGAATATTTATGGAAAAGAAAAATGTAGGGGCGGATGTTTCCGCTAACGAAAAAAAGAATAGCAATGAGTATGCCTTGATACCTCTTGACGCTCAGGAAGAGAGGGCAAGCGGTAAACTGACTATTTACGAGTACGAGCAAAAGTACACAAAAAGGCAGAATGTGCGCGGCGCAAAAATTCTTCTAAGATTGCTTTGCGGGGTTGTAGCATTACTTCTGTTTGCTTGCCTTTTCTTCGTTTCTTTGCGAATTTACGAAATAAACGAATACGCAGGATATGCTGCGGGCGGAGTTTGCTTGATTTTATACATAGTGCTTTTTATCGTGCCTATGGTAAAAATAATGAAATCCCCGTACTTTATCGTAAACGTAAATGCGAAAACTGCCGGTGCGGCGAAGAGACACAATAGAAAGGTAAGACGCGAAATAGCGGATAAAATAATCGACTTGACAGCAAAAGTGGACGGTGTTGGCTGGTATGATTCCGCAACCGTCGGTGAGCTTGCCATAGCGGTGAAGACAAATAGCGACAAAGGTATAATGAAGGCGCTGACAGCGCTTTATACAGGTAGCGTTAAAAAATCGGCAAAAGATTTGATTTTTAGAAGCTCGATGAAGTCGGCTATGTATTCTGCACTTTCCCAAACTAGCAAAGTTGATGCGGCCTTGGTTGTATTTTTGAATTTGCAACTTGTAAAGGATATCGTTTTCCTGTACGGGTTCAGGCCGTCTGATGCAAAACTTGTAAAAATCTTCGGACGCGTGTTCCAGAATTCGCTTATAGCCTACGGCTTAGGCGGTGTGAAGATAGGCAATAGTATCGTTAAAACAATGGGTGACGCAGTGAAGGGGATACCTTTCCTCGGTTCGGCTATTTCCGCGATAGTTGATTCCTCGGTGCAGGGACTTACTAACGGTGTTTTAACGGCTGTTATAGGCTATCAGACAATAAAATATTTAAGTCAGGAATATAAATTGCAACAAATTCTTGACGGCGTTGAACTTGTTGAAACGGAAGAAGAATTACAAGAAACCTGTCAAAAAATTGAAAAAGAGCTGAAAAACGGTAAAAAACCGCAAGCAGCATAATATAGTGTAAATTAAATGCCCTGCGGCTAAGCTGCAGGGCGTTTTTAATTATTTGTTTCCGCGCGTTTTGTTATAACCGGATGCAAACGAGTCGTAGGTCAAAATAGTATTGCGCTCTAAATCGTTTAAGTTGGAAAAACCGCTGTGTTTTAAAGCAATCATTTTTATTGTAAACTTGTCGCCGTATTTGTAATCAGCATAAACGTCGCCGTTGCCTTTCCCTGTGAAGTGAGAGTTTACGCGGTTCAAAACTTCCTTGCCTTGCCCCACGTAATACATATTTTTTGTAGAGTTGAAAAGTATGTAAACACCAGCGAAGTTCATTGTCAGTGCATATGACGGGCTTCCTTTTCCGCCGAAGCTGGTCCTTCGCATAGTGAAGAACTCTTCGGGGGTCATTTCCAAAGTGCTGTTTGCAAGCCCGCGAACTTTTCTTTTTATGCGTGCTTTTTGTTTGTGGCGGTAGTGTAGTATGCCTATCAGCACAACCAAACATATGAATATTGAGGTTATTACTATAATTGCAATAAGCCAGCCGTCCATTTTCAATCCTTAGTGCTTTATTGCTTGTATTTTACTACCGGAAATTTAAAAAGTCAAACAAAAGTTTACATAATAAAAGACTATAAAAATACGCTGATTGAAGTTTCAATCAGCGTATTTGGTGCCGGTGGTGGGGGTCGAACCCACACGGTATCACTACCACGGGATTTTGAGTCCCGCGCGTCTGCCAATTCCACCACACCGGCGAACGCTTATTTATTATATTATAACGCCGTATAAAAATCAAGCGTTTTTGAATAAACGTATTGATTTTATTTGCGCAAAGTGCTAAACTTAATATTATGGAAAAACTTGTATTAATCGACGGGAACAGCCTTTTAAACAGGGCGTTTTACGCGACACCCGTTTTTACAACGTCAAGCGGCGTACCTACAAACGCGATATTTGGCTTTATCAAGCTGTTATTTAAAATTCAGACCGATTTAAAGCCGGAATACCTTGTTGTTGCGTTTGATATGAAGGCGCCCACGTTCCGGCATAAAATGTATGACGGATACAAGGCAACGAGAAAGCCCATGCCCGATGATTTGGCGGTGCAGGTAGAGCCATTAAAGAACCTTTTAAAGGCTATGAATATAGCTATTTGTCAGAAAGAGGGTATTGAAGCCGACGATATTTTAGGTACGCTTTCAAAAAAATTTGACGTTCACAGCTACGTTTATACAGGCGACAGGGACAGTTACCAACTTGTTGATGAGAAGACAGACATTCATTTTACCAAGCGTGGTGTTACCGACCTTTTAAAGCTAAACAAGGACAATTTTAAGACTGAAATCGGTATAAATCCTGCGCAAGTAGTAGATTTGAAAGCGCTTATGGGTGACAGCTCGGATAATATCCCCGGTGTGCCCGGCATAGGTGAAAAGACGGCGTTAGGGCTTTTAGAAAAGTTCGGAACTCTTGACGGTATTTACGAGCATTTGGATGAGCTGAAAGGTTCTGTTTTGACAAAGATTTCTTCCAATAAAGAACTTGCTTATCTTTCTTATAAACTGGCGACGATTGATAGAAATTGTGAGCTTGATATTCAGCTTTCAGACTGTGTTATGCCAAAAAAGTATAGCGTTGAAGTCAAGAAAATGTTTACAGAGTTCGAGTTCAGAAGTCTGCTGTCTTTGAATATTTTCGACGAATCCGCAGGCGGTACGTCTGTAGAAATCACATATCCAGAGAAGATAATTTGCAAATCCTTTGAAGAAATTCGTCAAGTTTTAGAGAAGAATACTGAATTTTCCGTAATTTTAAAGGACGGAAGCGCGGAAATTTATACGGGCGGTAAAGAGTATTCGCTTGAAATTTCAACCGACCTTTTTGCACAGGATAATATCACTGCGGACGATTTTTACAGTGTTTTAAGCGCAATCTTTTCGCGTGCTGGAAACAGGGTAATAACATATGACTGCAAACGTCAGATGCATATCTTGCACGATTTAGGCATCGAATTTAATTGTAAATTTGACGATTTGTTGTTGGCAAACTATCTTTGCGACCATGAAACAGCTGTTTTGCCTTTAAAAGATTTGTGCGGCTATTATTCTTACGATTATGCGTTTTCAGCGTTCGCGGTTTCAGAAATTTTCAAAATAATAAATGAAAGACTGAAAGCCGAAAATATGCTTGAGCTTTACGAAGATATAGAAAAACCGCTTGTTGGTGTTCTTTACGATATGGAAATAAGCGGCGTTAAAGTCAGCATAAACGATATGAACGGGCTTGCGAAACAGTTCCGCGACCGTGCCGAAGATTATAAATGGAAAATTTTCAAGGCGTGCGATAGAGAATTTAACCTCAATTCACCTATGCAGTTGGGCGACGTGCTTTATAATACTCTTGGAATAACCGAAGTCAAAAAGAAAAAGAACGATAGCAAGTACTCGACCGGTGCCGACGTTTTGGAAAAGCTAGTTGATAAGCACCCGGTGATTGCAGATATTTTGAAGTACCGTTTTTATCAAAAAATCACTTCAACTTATTTGGAAGGATTTAAACCGCTTATCGGAAAAGACGGTCTTATTCACACGACTTTCCATCAGACAGTAACAACTACAGGAAGACTTTCAAGCTCCAATCCAAATTTACAGAATATTCCCATAAGAGATGATGAGGGTAGAGAGCTGAGAAAGATTTTTGTTGCGCGGGACGGAAACCTATTTATTGACGCAGACTATTCCCAAATTGAGCTTAGATTATTGGCGCATTTTTCGGGCTGTAAAGAGCTTATTGAAGCGTATAATGAAGGTAAAGATATTCACAGTACTACGGCTTCTCAGGTTTTCGGCGTGCCGTTTGAAGAGGTTACGCCAAAAATGCGCAGGGCGGCGAAAGCGGTTAACTTTGGAATAATCTACGGAATAAGCGACTTTGGGCTTG
The DNA here is from genome assembly GCA_029062045.1 of Clostridia bacterium. Lineage (GTDB taxonomy): Bacteria > Bacillota > Clostridia > Christensenellales > Borkfalkiaceae > Coproplasma. The sequence goes on along the minus strand of JAIDQV010000087.1, from coordinate 1,140 downwards.
CACGTAACTTAAACGTTTCAAATGCGACGGCAAAAGAATATATCGAAAAGTATTTTGCGACGTACAGTTCAGTTAAAGACTATATGAACGCAAATGTAGAATTTGCCAAACAGCACGGCTATATTTGCACTTTGACAGGAAGAAAGAGGGTTATTCCCGAAATTAATTCGCCGAATTACAATTTGAGGCAGTTTGGTGAGCGTGCCGCAATGAATATGCCTTTGCAAGGTTCTAGTGCGGACATAATTAAAATTGCTATGGTGAACGTTGCAAAGGCGCTTAAAGAAGAGGGGCTTAAAACTAAACTTATATTGCAAGTGCATGACGAACTTGTTCTGGAAGCTCCTGAAGAAGAGGTTGAGCGCGCTTCCGCAATTTTAAAAGAAAAAATGGAAAATGCAGTAAGTTTGAAGGTTCCTATGACTGTTGACGTGCATACGGGAAAGAATTGGTATGACGCAAAGTAATTATAGATTTGCACTAACAGGAGGAATAGGCAGCGGCAAGTCAACCGTTGCTGAAATTATCAGACGGCAAAATTATGTCGTCTTTTCCTGTGATGCAATTTATGAAGAACTTTTACACAATAAAGAGTTTTTAAATAACCTTTCTTGCGAATTTGGCGATGTGTTGAGCCATGACGGGACGCTAGATAGAGGCAAACTTGCAGAAAAAGTTTTTAGCGATAATGCGGCACGGGAAAGGCTTAATGCGATTACTCATCCCGCCATAATGGATGAGGTTTTTAATAGAAGTAAAGGGTTGAAAATATCTTTTATTGAAGTTCCGTTATTGTTTGAAAACGGTTTTGAAAGGTATTTTGACGGCGTTATTGTAGTTTTGCGTAATTTAAACGAAAGAATTGCCGCTGTTTCTAAAAGGGATAAAATTGACAGCGAAAGCGTGAATTTACGCATAAAATCGCAGTTTAACTATGAAAATAATGACTTTACGAAGTACTATGTCATACATAATGATGGTAATTTGAGCAATTTGGAGCAAAAAACAGTCGTAATTCTTGAAAAAATAAAAGCAAAGTATTTATAAAAATTTTTTGATTAGCTTTAAATTTGGCTTGACAACGCATTTAAAATATTATAGAATTTACCTTGCTTTTAATTAAGCACTCGTGGCGGAATT
>JAIDQV010000086.1 GCA_029062045.1 Clostridia bacterium | reverse complement strand
ATTTTAGGCGGCGCGGGCGGGGTGCTGTCGTTTATTCCGCAGCTTATAATTCTGTACCTTTTCTTGACGGTTTTGGACGAAAGCGGAATAACTTCCGCACTTGCCTTTGCAACCGACGGACTGTTTGAAAAAGTCAGGCTTTCGGGCAGGGCGGCGTTTTCTTTAACCTCGGGCTTCGGCTGTACTTCCGCCGCAATTTTAACCACGCGCGGATATTCCACAAAAAGCGCACAGAGGCGCACCGTGGCAATTTTGCCCTTCGTGCCGTGTGGGGCAAAGCTGCCAGTGTTTTTAACCTTTTTATCTCCGCTGTTTGAAAACCCCTTCCCCGTAATAACCGTGTTCTACTTCGCGGGGGTGGCGGTAGCTTTATTGTGTTCTCTTTTAATGAAGGGCGGCAAAGAAGATTTACTTTCCGAAGTAACCCCCATAAGCCTGCCCCAGCTTAAAGCCGTGGCAATTAAGTTGTATTTTTACATAAAAGGGTTTATAATGAAGGTGGCGGGCGTGGTAATGCTTTTTTGCGTTATCTCGTGGCTACTTTCGCATTTTTCTTTCTCGTTTTGCTATGTGGAAACCGCGGAAGAGAGTATGCTTTCCAATATAAGCAAAATTGTTTTGCCCGTGTTCTATCCTATGGGCGTAACCGACTGGCGCATAGCCTACGCCGTTTTGGGCGGGTTTGCCGCAAAGGAAAACATCGCCGCAACCGTCGCGCTTTTAATGCCGATGGGCACGGGGCTTACACTTTCGGCAACCCTCGCAGTATGCACTTTTATTTTGCTAAGTCCCGCATGTATCTCGGCGTTTTCGGCTTCGTGCAAAGAGGTAGGGCTGAAATTCTCGTTAAAGTGCATTGCCTTGCAGTTTCTTTTAGCCTTTCTCGGCGCCTATATAATTCACCTAATATTTATTTGGATATGAAAAAGTTCACCGTTCTCACCCCCGCAAACTTAAAAGAGTTCACCGACGCAACCTATCCGCAGGGCTCGTTTTGTCTTGCCGCGCTTCTCCGCGCAAAGGATATTAAGGTGAACGGCGTGCGCACGGGTGCGAACCTTCCTTTGAAGGCGGGGGACGAGGTTATCTATTACACAACCCCCAAACAGGAAAGTTTAAAAAGCCACGACACCGTTTTCGAGGACGAAAATATTTTAGTTGCGGACAAGCTCGACGGGGTGGAAACTTCCGCGCTACTTTGCGAATTGCAGGCGGGCGGGGAATTTTACGCCGTACACCGTCTTGACAGAAACACCAAAGGGCTTTTGGTTTTTGCAAAGAACAAGGGGGCGGAAGAAGAGCTTTTAACAGCCTTTAAAGAGAGGCGGGTTGAAAAGACTTACCTTGCGCGCTGTAAAAACAATTTCAAAAATGACGGCGCCCTTTTAACGGCATACTTAAAGAAAGACGCCGAAAATTCTTCCGTTAAAGTATTCGATAAAGAAGTTAAAGGCTCGGTTAAAATAATTACCGAGTACCGCGTTTTGGAGAAACAAGGCGATACCGCTTTGGTAGAGGTTGCGTTGCACACGGGCAAAACCCACCAAATACGCGCGCACATGGCGCATATCGGCTGTCCTGTTTTGGGTGACGAAAAGTACGGGGACAGTGCGCTCAACAAAAAATACGGCACGAAAAGGCAGTGCCTGGTTTCGTACAAACTTAGCTTTAAACTTTCGGGCGGGCTCGAATATTTGAATAAAATTGAGTTTATTTCGGGCTTTAAGCCTTGAATTTTGCCTAGCGCGTTTTTTACGGGCGCGGTCGGGTTATAAATATAATATAAATTAAGGAAAAGGGACAAGTTATGCAACAGGTTAAACTTTTGTCGGCGGACAAAGAACTTTTATTTTCGCTTTCGGGCGAAATAGACGCTGCCACCAGCGAGGATTTTTACGCTCAGGTTAACGCCGCTTACGAACACGACAAAAAGGATATTATTTTCGACTGCGCCGCGCTGTCTTTCATTGACAGCACCACTATAGGCACTTTCGTTAAAATTTATAAAAAACTTAAAGCGGACGGCAACAGTACGGTTTTGGAAAACGTTCGTCCCAACGTAAAAAAGCTGTTTGAAATTTGCTCGTTAAATACTCTTATGGAGATTCGTTAATGAAAGACTTTACGGTAAAATTTCATCTTGCTGACAGCGAGTATATGACGGCGCTTCGGCTTGTGTGCGGCGCGGTGTGCAGTGCGCACGGGCTTGATTTGGACGAGCTTGAAGACTTTAAAGTGTGCGTAACCGAAAGCGCGATAATTTTGAAGAACTGCGGGTTTGAAGAAGTTACGGCAACCTTCGCGGGCGGGGAAGAGGTAGTCTGCACCGTTTACGGTGAAGGCGGCACCCCCAAAGAAGGGGAGAACGAGCTTTCTCTTGCCCTTGTTTCCGCACTTGTAAAAGAGTGCGACATAGTACGGCGCGGCGATATAATAGAAAGAGTAACTTTAAAAATATGATGGACGAAAGCGAGGCAAACGAGCTGTTCCGTCAGTATAAGCATACTCACGATATAAAGATTAGGAACAGGCTTGTTGAAAATTACTTTAATATTGCCGAAATTTTAGCCAAAAAGTTTTCGGGCAGGGGCGTGGAGTACGATGACCTTTTGCAGGTCGCTTCCGAAGCGTTAATTGCAGGGGTTGAAAAATTCGACCCCGATTTAGGCAACCGCTTTACAACCTACGTTACGCCCACAATTACCGGTATTATTAAAAATTACTTCCGCGACTTTTCGCGTTCGGTGCGCCTGCCCCGCAGGGTTTACACCGTTGCCGCGAAGGTTCGGGAGGCGCAAAACGAGTATTACAAAAATACGGGCACTCAGCCCACCATAGCTTATCTTGCGGAAAAGTTGGGGTATTCCGAAGAACTTATAATCGAGGCTTTGGAATGCCGTGCGCCCGTAAGTTTGGATACGCGCGTGAACACGGAGGACGGTGAAAAGGACGCCGCGCTTTACGACGCCATTCCCGCCGATACGGACAATTTTGAAGCGTTTGAAGACGCGGAAGCGTTAAAAACCGAAATACAGAAGCTGGACCCCACCGAAAGGCAGGTTATAAATTTAAGATACATACAGGGAAAATCGCAGGCGGAAGTAGGCAAAATTTTGGGCGTATCCCAAATGTTTATTTCCCGTGCGGAAAGAAAAATCGTTGAAAAGTTGAAGGACGCGCTTATCTTATGATTACTTTCAAAGTTGACGATTTAAAAGAAATGTCCGCAAATCTTAAAACCTTTGCCGAAGCGTTACGCGGTTTCGGGGTGGCGGAAGAGGATATCTTTGCAAGCAGGCTTGTTTCAAGCGAGCTTATCTCCAACGTTATTATTCACGGCGGAGAGGGGGCGGAGCTTGAATGCGAGCTTTTAGACGGCAAAATCTGTATCCGCGTTTTATCCCCCAGCTTTAACGGCGTAAACCTTTATCCGCCTAAGCCCGACGTTTTGCAGGAAAGCGGAAGGGGAATGTACATTGTGCGAAGTATCTGCCTGGGTGAAATCGAAAGATGTACTGACGGCGTAAAAGTATTTATAAAACTGCATTAAAAAACCCCGACGAACCGTCGGGGTTTTAGTTTGTGGTATTGATATTTGACGCTTATTACATTAAGTTGCCGTATTCGTACATCTTGTTAAACAATCCGTCGGATACAAGTGACCTAAGTCTTGCAAAGTAGATAAATACGTTGTTGAAGAACCTGTCGTTTCTGCCGCCTACGTTGTAGTCGGGGATGAAGGTGAGGTTGCCGTTCTGGCGCTCAAGGAAGACCTTCGAGAACTCGACTTTCTGGTCGTTAGAAAGGGTATTGATGAACTCGTCGGTAGGACCGTTGTAAATAACGGGGCTGTAAACTTCGGGTTCTTCCGCCGTTTCGGTATTCGTTTCGTTTGCGTATACGGGAGGAGTATAAACGTAAGGTTTGTCGTCGTCAGCCTCGGGCTGTGCTTCGGGTTGTTTGTCTGCAACAGCGCCCGCAGTAGCTTGTTTCATTTCAGCTTTAACTGCTTGCTGAATCTTCTTTCTCTTCGCGTCAAATCTTACAAGTCTTATGATATTGAGGATAAGAGCTACAAGTGCAAGTACTGCAATTACAAGGCTCATAAGTCCCGTGGTTGCGCCTTCGATGAAGAAGGGAAGAGCAATCACAAGTCCTGCCGCAACTAATTCAAGCGTGTATCTTATAACGTTGCTTACAAGCATATAACGCTTGGTCGTTTTGCCAAGGCCCATCGCATCGAGAAGGAAGTTGATAAGCACTAAAAGGGAAAGGATAAGCGTGCAAAGGAACAGCGTTTGCTGAATTGCCGTCATGCCTTCTATGGTCTTCGTAATGGTGGGAAGACCGATTCCTTCCGAAACTCCGCAGAAGAGCATAAGCACGGGAAGGATACCTACGATGGATGCGCCTAACGCGCCGGAGTAGTAAAGTTTTCCGTCGAAAAGTCCTTCGGTTTTTCCGATAAGTCCTGCAAGGGGCTCGTCAAGGGGAGGAATAATCTTGCCTAAGTCGTACACGGTAAGCATAAGCGCAAGCGTGGACAAAAGAAGTAAGATAAACTTGAACACGCCGCTGCCCTTCTTGTAGAAGATGCTTTGAATAACAAGCATAATGAAGGTGCCGCCGAATGCGCCGAGAAGGGGCCAGCTCCACTGATAGGTTTCGCCTGCGCCGAGCGTGAAAGCGGTAAGCTGAATGAATACGAATATCGAAACAAACAGGAACGCAACAACTTCGATAAAACTTGCCGCGTTAAGTGCGATATTCATTTTGGACTTCTTGCTGCAAGTGCTTATTATTGCGGGTATCAATGCAACGATGCCTGCAAGCACTACAAGTGCGTAAAGCACGGTGAACAGCGCGCCGAGATCATAGCCCAAAGGCATAAGCTCGGTTGAAGGAATAAGTCCGTTAAAAGTGATAGGCAAAGAGTAGGTAAACTTATTGCCTACGTCGCCGATTAAATCCCAGAAAGCCTGAACGGGAACGGCGGCTTTAAGAGCCTGGGGCAACTGGAACGCCCATATTGCTTCCGTTGTTCCGTTAAGTGCGGGATCGGTGCCCCACGGTAAAAATAAACCCAACAATAAAGCTATAAGAGCAACAATGTAAGTTACAAGCGCAACTACTTTGTTGGGGCTTTTCTTTTCTTCTTTCTTGTTTCCCATAATCGTACATCTCCGTATTACGAATTAAAAATCCGTCTTCACAGTTGTTTATGTATCTAACATTTTATACCAAACAAAAACCGTTGTCAACAATATAGCCCCCCTGTTTTTCAATTATTATATATTAAAAATACGCGCGCGCCTACACGGAATTACAGTGTAAAAAGTGGCTTAAACGGGGCATATGTATCTTATAAACATCTGACGCTGC
>JAIDQV010000085.1 GCA_029062045.1 Clostridia bacterium | reverse complement strand
GCCTTGAAAAGAATATTATATAATTGATAAAAACGTTCTTTTTGAGGTAAACTATTGAAAGGCAAGCTATTTACAATTCTTACAAATTTCACGTTGCTTTTGGTAATAACAGGGGTTTCACTTATAGGCTATTTCAGCGGGAACGCACAAGCCGTAATCTATGAAAACACAAATCTTTATTACGGCGGGAATGAAGAGAGTGGTGCTGTCGGGCTTACTTTCAATGTGTACGAAAGCACGGAAAACGTTTTAAGCATCTTGGATATCCTTGACGAATACGAGGCGAAAGCAACCTTTTTTATAGGCGGAAGCTGGGCTGACGACAACGTCGATTGTGTGCGTGAAATTTTCAAGCGTGGGCACGAACTCGGAAGCCACGGGTATTTTCACAAAGACCATGCAAAAATGTCTTACGATGCAAATCTGGAAGAAATACGCCCCAGTGTAAAACTTCTTGAAATGATTTGCGGGCAAAAAATAGAACTTTTTGCTCCTCCTTCGGGGGCTTTTTGCGAGAATACGCTTTCGGCTTGCGCATTTCTTAACATGAAGGTTATAATGTGGTCGAGGGACACTATCGACTGGCGCGATAAAAACGAAGAGTGGATATATTCGCGTGCGACCGACGAATTGAAAGCGGGAGAGTTCATTTTAATGCACCCTAAGGATATTACGGTGAAAGCTCTACCGAGAATATTAAATTACATAAGAGAAAACGGGTTAAAGACCGAAACCGTTTCTCAAATTTTAGGAGAATGATGGTACACTTTAAAACACTTGACAACGGACTTAAACTTATCGTAAACAAAATGGACGGACTTATGTCCGTAACTATGGGAATTCTCGTTCATACGGGCGCCTCTCAGGAGAGTGACAAGGAGGATGGGATTTCGCATTTTATCGAGCATATGATGTTCAAAGGCACTAAAAAGCGCACTTCTTTTCAAATTTCCGACGAAATGGACAGAATAGGCGCTCAGATGAACGCGTTTACGGGCAAGGATATGACTTGCTATTACGCTAAATCTACCACGGGACACGCGGCTGAGGCGTTTGAAATTCTTGCCGATATTTTCTTGGAAAGCACTTTCCCCGAGGAAGAAATGGTCAAGGAAAAGGGCGTAATCATCGAAGAAATAAATATGAACGAGGACACGCCCGACGATTTGTGCCTAGACCTGCTTGCAAACGCCTTCTTTGGTGATAGAGGCTACGGCAGAAACATTTTAGGTCCTAAAAAGAACGTTTCAGGCTTTACAAAAGCAGACGTTAAATACTATATGGACAGGCACTACGTGCCGGATAATATTGTAATTTCAATGGCTGGCAACATCGACATAAACCTTGCCGAAGACCTTGTTTTGAAGTATTTTTCACACCTTGAAAGAAGGTGCTGTAAAAGACAAGAAGTTAAGATTGAACTTCAAGGTAAATCACTTTGTAAGCGCAAGGATATTGAGCAGGTCCATATAGGTATAGCTTTCCCCTCGGTTAAAAGATACGACAAGCATTATGACGCAACGCAGATAATGAACGTTATTCTTGGCGGGGGCGTTTCATCCCGTCTGTTCCAGACGGTTAGAGAAGAGCTGGGGCTTGCATATACTGTATATTCGTACGTTTCAACCTATGCCGAAACGGGGGCGCTATCCGTCTATGCGGGCGTTAATGCAGGAAAGTACAAGCAGTCGGTTGACGCAATTTACAAGTGTATTGAGGATATAAAAAGGAAAAACATTTCAAACGAAGAGTTTGTGCGGGGCAAAGAACAGCTTCTTTCATCCTCGATTTTTGCACAGGAAAGTACAAGCTCTCAGATGCTTTTATTCGGAAAAGAGCTTTTGTATAACGGAAAAGTGTACGACTTTGAAGACAGGGTGAACAAGTTAAACGCCGTAACTTTGTCCGATGTTCTCGATGCTGTCGATATGAATTTTGACGACAAATTCAAGGCTGTTGCACTTGTCGGCGCTGTGAAGAGACCGCTTTAATATGTGTGAAATAAAGTACGGTTTTAAGCCTTTTTACGATGAAAACAGTATACTTTTGATTTTGGGCAGTTTTCCGTCCGTTAAAAGCAGACAGGTCGAATTTTATTACGGTAACAGGCAAAACCGTTTTTGGAAGACCGTTTGCGGTTTTTTCGGCGAAGACGTACCTTTGAGCATTGACGGAAAAAAGGACTTTTTAAAAAGACGAAAAATCGCACTTTGGGACGTCGTTACAGAGTGTGAAATAGTAGGTTCACAGGATAGCAAGATAAAAAATTTCAAAGTAGCAGATATAAAAAAGTTATTGCAAAACTCAAAAATTAATTATATAATATTAAACGGCAGTAAGGCGGCGAAAATATTTACGCAAAATTTCGGCGATATAGAAGTGCCGTTTAAACGCTTGCAATCCACAAGTCCGGCCAATACAAGATTTGTTGAAGAGGAATGGTTTGATACCCTATCCCGAGTTTTTGGAAGAAATTAAATCGTATGCAGAGCCCGAATATGCAGCGTTTCATAAACGACTTTTAAAGAACGATAACATAAACGTTTTGGGCGTAAGAGTGCCGACATTAAAAAAGATTGCAAAAAAGTATAAAAATTTTGTTCCGACATTGCTTTCTTTTCCCGACGAGTATTACGAAGTAACTTTTATAAAGTTACAAGCCGTGGCATTGTTGCCGTATAATTTTTTTATTAATTATGTTGACAAATGTGTTCCGCTTATAGATAACTGGGCTACTTGCGACTGCTTCACTCCGAAGTGCATAGAGAAGCATAAAGACGAATTTTTAGGGTATATTTATACCTATCTTCTTAGTGAAGATAAAGAGTTTTATCAACGGTTTGCTCTTACGACTTTACTTCATTTTTACGTTGAGGAAAAGTACTATCAAACTATCTTAGATATAATTCAAGAAGATATAAACACCGACTATTACTACGTACATATGGCGGCTGCGTGGCTGCTTGCGGAACTTATAACTAAATTTTACGACGATACAATTGAATTTTTAAAGTATTCGGCTAAACTTCCAGAAGACGACGAATGTTATATTGACAAAAAGACACACAACAAGGCAATTCAAAAGGCGTGTGAGAGTTACAGACTCACTGCCGAACAAAAAACATATTTAAAAGGGTTAAAAATATAATGGAAATTTCACAACAGTTAACAGACGAATTTAACTTGCGCCCCGACCACGTTCGCAACATTTTGCAGCTTTTGGACGAAGGCAACACCATTCCTTTCATTGCACGATACAGAAAGGAAATGACGGGCGCTATCGACGACCAGGTTTTGCGTGCGCTGAACGACAGATACGAGTATTTGAAAAACCTTGAAAAGCGTAAGCAGGAAGTTGCGAATTCTATTACAGAGCAAGGCAAGATGACGGAAGAAATTCAAGCCGCTATCGACGCCGCGCAGACCATGACGGAAGTTGAAGATATTTACCGCCCCTACAAGCAAAAGAAAAAGACGAGGGCTTCCGTTGCTATCGAAAAGGGCCTACAGCCCCTTGCGGAATTTATTTTGGCACAGGAGGGCGACCCCTACAAGGAAGCAGAAAAGTATATTGACGAAGAAAAGGGCGTTGCAACCGTAGAGGACGCAATTGACGGCGCAAAGGATATAATTGCAGAAATTATCTCCGACAATGCGGAACTTAGAAAGAAGCTTCGTTCGCTTTTGGAAAATCACGGCGAAATGCAGGTTAAGATGGTTAAGGACGATGAAAAGGGTACTTATTCTATGTACGCCGATTATTCCGAAATCATCCCCGAAATCAAAAACCACAGAATCCTTGCTATTAACCGCGGCGAAAAGGAAGAGTGTCTTAAAGCTAAAATTTACTTTAATCCCGACATTGCAAAGCGCGTTTGTATGGCAAAATACTTGAAACCCAACGGCAATGCCGACTGCGCTAAACTTATTGAAGAAGCGGCTGACGACGGCTACGACAGGCTTATTCAGCCTTCAATCGAGCGTGAAGTGCGTGCAATTCTTACCGACAGGGCAAGCGAGCAGGCAATTAAGATGTTTGAAGTAAATCTTCGCCCTCTTTTGTTACAGCCGCCTGTAAAAGGTAAGGTTACTTTGGGCCTTGACCCCGCGTACAGAACGGGTTGCAAAGTTGCGGTCGTAGACGAAACAGGCAAGGTGCTTGACGTCGGCGTTATCTATCCCGTACCGCCCAAGAACGATATTGAAGGCTCTAAGGCTACGATGAAAGAGCTTATCAAAAAGCACAAAGTAGATATAATTTCAATCGGCAACGGTACGGCAAGCAAAGAAACAGAAATTTTCGTTGCCGACCTTTTGAAGGAAGTTGACGGCGTAACCTACGCAGTTGTAAGCGAAGCGGGTGCTTCGGTATATTCGGCAAGCCCCCTTGCGGTTGAAGAATTCCCAGATTACGACTTGACGCGTCGTTCGGCGATTTCTATCGCAAGAAGACTTCAGGACCCTCTTGCCGAGCTTATTAAAATCGATCCTAAATCCATCGGTGTTGGGCAATATCAGCACGATATGGACAAGAAAAGGCTTGACAGCGTTCTCGGCGGTGTGCTTGAAGACTGCGTTAACAGTGTAGGCGTTGACTTGAATACTGCAAGCGTTTCGCTTTTGAAATACGTTGCGGGACTTAATTCGGGAATTGCTAAAAACATAGTAACATACCGTGAAGAAAACGGTAAATTCACTTCGCGTTCACAGCTTTTAAAAGTATCTAAATTAGGCGCAAAGGCTTACGAGCAGTGCGCGGGCTTCCTCCGTATTCCCGACGGTAAAAACATAATGGATAATACCGCGGTTCACCCCGAATCCTACGAGAAAGCCGAAAAACTTCTTTCACTGTTCGGATATACAGATAAGGACGTAAGAGAAAGAAAACTTTCCGAACTGCCCCAAAAAGTGAAGGAATACGGCGAGGATAAGGCGGCGGAATACTGCGGACTCGACAAGGCGACGATGAACGATATTATTTCCGAACTTGTTAAACCCGGTAGAGATATCCGCGACAGCCTGCCCCAAAGACAGCTCAGAAAAGATATTATGAGTATCGAAGACCTTGAAGTCGGTATGATAGTTGAGGGCACGGTTCGTAACGTTATTGACTTCGGCGCGTTTGTAGACATCGGCGTTCATCAGGACGGGCTTGTGCATATTTCCGAAATCACGGATAGGTTTATTAAACACCCGTCTGACGTTCTGAAAGTAGGTCAGCAAGTTAAAGCAGTTATAATTACGCTTGACAAGAAGAAGCAGAGAATAGGGCTTTCTTTAAAGCAGGTAAGCCAGAAAAATATCGGCTGACGCTTGACACGGGAAAATATTTATAGTAAAATTTTTACAGATATACAGGAGGAATTATAATATGTTTGAAGAAGTTGCAAAATTGCTTTCGGAACAGCTTAACATAGACGTTTCAAAAATCACAGAGGATAGCGAAATTATCAAAGATTTAGGTGCTGACTCTTTGGACGTGGTTGAACTTTTAATGGCGCTTGAGGACAATACGGGTAAAACCATTCCCGAAGAAAAGGTTGCAAACCTTAAAACCGTCGGCGACGTCGTTAAAACTTTAGAA
>JAIDQV010000084.1 GCA_029062045.1 Clostridia bacterium | reverse complement strand
CGCGTTTGTCAAGGACAACGCATAGTTTAACATTTTGCGCACAAAATAAAAGCGGAGGTTATTTTATGGAAAACGTAAATTACGATATAGCTTGCGACGTAGCAACATGTAAATACAATCACCGTGGCTGCAACTGCACGCTTGAACACATCAAAGTCGGCTGCACTTGCAATCAAGTGGATTGCACTTGCTGCGAAAGCTATTCCGAAAAGGTTTAATATATAGCCTTTAAAAGACGGCGGAAATTGATATTCCCGCCGTCTTGTTTTATTTATTAAAGCTGTCTTTAAGTGAAACTATTTCCGACAAAACAAGTCCGCCGCGGGTATCCTTTTTGTAATAGCCCGTGCGCATAAGCTGGAAGGGCTTACCGTTCTCGCTCTCTGCAAGATAGGGTTCGGCCTTGCCGTAGAACTTCTTCAAGCTGTTTTTGTTCAGTCTTTCAGCGTAATCCTGGTCGGGGTATTCTTCGTCGTTCAACAAAGGTTCGTACTGTCTGAACTCCGCATCAACGCCGTACTTGCAGTCAACCCACTGGATAACGCCTTTCGCCTTAATATCGGTAGCAAGGTTGCTGCCGCTTCTCGTTTCGGGGAAGTAGGTGCAAAGAATTTCTTCCACCTCTCCGTTTTTATCGAGCTTTACGTCATCGCAACGGACGATGTACGCGCCCTTCAAGCGCACGTTGCCGCCCTTTTGAAGCCGCTTGTACTTGGGAGGAGGATTTAATGAGAAATCTTCCCTGTCAATATAAACGCTGCCCGTGAATTTAATTTTGCGGGTGCCGCCGTTCTCTTTCGTCGGGTTGATTTCAAAGTCAAGCTCTTCTTCGCCCGTGTAGTTTGTTATAGTAAGTTTTACGGGATTGATAACCGCCATAGCGCGCTCTGCATTTGCATTCAATTCGTCGCGGATACAGCTGTCAAGCTGTGCTTGGTTGACGATTGAATAAGCCTTTGCAACGCCAACGTCGGCACAGAATTTTTTAAGCGCCACAGGGGGAACGCCGCGGTTCTTCAAACCCATTATGGTAGGCATACGGGGGTCGTCCCAACCCTCCACGAAGCCTTCGTCCACAAGTTTTTTAAGATAACGTTTGGACATAAGCGTGTTGGTTATGTTCAGCCTTGCAAACTCTATCTGTCTGGGTCTGGGCGCAGGGAAGCCCGCCTTTTCTACAAACCAGTTATAAAGAGGTCTGTGATTTTCAAATTCAAGGGAACACAGCGAGTGCGTTATCCCCTCTATCGCGTCGGATACGGGGTGCGCAAAGTCGTACATAGGATAGATGCACCACTTGTCGCCCGTGCGGTAATGAGGCACACGCGCGATACGGTAAATTATGGGGTCGCGCATGTTCACGTTGGGGGAAGTCATATCTATTTTCGCCCTTAAAACCTTTGCGCCGTCGGGGTATTTGCCCGCCTTCATTTCGCGGAAAAGTTTTAAGTTTTCTTCTATGCTTCTGTTGCGGTAGGGCGATTCCTTGCCCGGCTCGGTCAGCGTGCCGCGGGTTGCCGTTATTTCTTCCGCAGACAAATCGCAAACATACGCATTGCCGTCGAGAATATACTTTTCGGCAATTTCGTAAAGTCTGTCGTAATAGTCGGAAGCAAACACGAGCTTATCGTACTCGAAGCCCAGCCACTTAACCGCGTCCACGATAGAGTTGACGTATTCGTAATCCTCTTTGGCGGGGTTGGTGTCGTCCATACGAAGGTTAAGCGTACCGTGATATTTTTCCTTAACGCCGAAGTTTATGCACATTGCCTTTATGTGCCCTATGTGCAGGTAGCCGTTGGGTTCGGGAGGGAAACGAACGTGAATTTCGTTGCCCGTGCTTTCGAACTTGCCTGCTTCAAGTTCTTCGTTAATAATTTGTTCAATAAAGTTAGTTGCTTCGGGAAGTTGCATATTATCCTCTTTATGAAAGTCCTACTATTTTGCCGTTTTCGTCAATGTCGATATGTTCCGCCGAAGGGGTTTTGGAAAGCCCCGGCATAAGCATAATTTCGCCCGCGACCGCGACTATGAAGTTTGCGCCGCCCTTGTAAATTATATCCCGAACTTTTATTTTAAAGCCCGTGGGTGCGGCAAGTTTCTTTGCGTCATCCGAAAGCGAGTATTGCGTTTTTGCAATTATTACGGGCAAACCGTTAATGCCCGCCTTTTCTATTTGCTCGATTTTTTTAAGCGCGGTTTCGGAAAATTCCGCGCCGTCGCCGCCGTAAATATTTTTAACTATGTCCTCTACCTTTTTGCAAACGCCGTCGTTTAGGTCGTAGGAATAGTGAAGTTCACTCTTTTTATCGCACTCGGCAATTACCGCTTTGGCAAGCTCTTCGCCGCCCTGTCCGCCCTTTAAGAATACGTCTGTGAAGACGGCTTTCGCACCCGCTTCCGCACACGCCGAAAGAACGGCCTCAATCTCCGCCTTGGTGTCGGTTGCAAATCTGTTCATAGCTACAACACAGGGTTTGTTGTATACGGTTTTGATATTTTCAACGTGCTTCAAGAGGTTGGGAAGCCCCGCCTTCAAAGCCGTTAAATTTTCCTCCGATAAAGTTGCTTTATCCGCGCCGCCGTGAAGTTTAAGTGCCTTAACCGTTGCAACTATAACTACGCAGTCGGGCTGAATACCTGCAACGCGGCACTTGGTATCAAGAAATTTTTCCGCGCCGAGGTCAGCGCCGAAGCCCGCCTCCGTTACGGTATAGTCGGCAAGGGTCATTGCCGTGTAGGTTGCGCGTACCGAGTTGCAACCGTGCGCTATGTTTGCAAAAGGTCCGCCGTGAACTATTGCAGGCGTGCCTTCCAAAGTCTGAACAAGGTTTGGCTTTATTGCGTCCTTTAAAAGGGTGGTCATTGCGCCGTCGGCTTTAAGTTCCTTTGCGCGCACGAAGTTGCCTTCCGCATTTACGCCGACTACTATATTGCCTATCCTCTTCTTTAAATCTTTTAAGTCTGTTGCAAGGCACAGAACTGCCATAACTTCCGATGCGGCGGTAATTTCAAAGCCTTCCGCCCTGTCGTAGCTTACGCAACCTTTCATATTGCCCGCGGGGTTATGTACGGTAATATCGCGGAGCGCCCTGTCGTTCATATCCATACAGCGGCGGAAATACACTTCCTTTATACCCAAAGCGTTACCGCGCAAGATGTGATTGTCAATCATAGCGCAAAGAAGATTGTTTGCCGCGGTTATTGCGTGCAAGTCACCTGTGAAGTGTAAGTTTATGTCCGCCATAGGCACAACCTGGGCGTAACCGCCGCCAGCCGCGCCGCCTTTTATGCCGAACACGGGGCCCAAAGAAGGTTCCCTTAAAGCAAGGCAAACTTTCTTTTTTAATCTTGCCATACCGTCCGCAAGACCTATGGATACTGTGGTTTTGCCCTCTCCGCTTGCAGTGGGGTTAATTGCCGTAACTAAAACAAGTTTGGACTTAGGGTTTACTTTTTCAAGGTTTATTTTTGCCTTATACTTGCCGTAAAGCTCTAAATCGTCCTCTTTGAGTTTAAGTTTTTTTGCAATCTTTCTTATATCCTGCAATTTGCAGCTTTCAGCAATTTCGATGTCGGATAACATATTTACCTCTCACCCGTTAATTGTAACACAATTAAATAAGCGTTGTACAGTTTTTGAAAGCGTAATTTTTATTTTATTTAACGGGCGTAAGCATTCCCCGTTATTTACTTGACTTGAAAGGGCAAATAAATTAAACTTAATTTATTGAATTCCGCATTATTACCAAGTGCGGGAAGGAGTTTAAAATTATGGCTGATAATAAGTTGACTATGGAAAAAATCGTAAATCTTTGCAAGAGCCGCGGGTTCGTTTACCCCGGCAGCGATATTTACGGCGGATTTGCCAATACCTGGGACTTCGGACCCGTTGGCGTTGAGTTGAAAAATAACGTAAAACGCAGTTGGTGGAAGCGTTTCGTACAGGAAAGCCCCTCCACTTACGGCGTTGACGCGGCGATACTTATGAACCCCCGCGTTTGGGAAGCAAGCGGGCACGTTGCAAGTTTCGGCGACCCCAAAATGGACTGCAAGAACTGCAAACAGCGTTTCCGTGCGGACACTTTAATCGAACAACATTCCAAGGGCACCGTTGCCGCAGAGGCGATGACCAACGAGGAAATGGAAAAATATATCGAGGAACACGACATTAAGTGCCCCCACTGCGGAGTTAGAAGCTGGACACCTATCCGCAAGTTCAACCCTATGTTTATAACCTCACGCGGGACTTTGGAAGCCGATTCAGACAAGGTTTATTTAAGGCCCGAAACCTGCCAGGGCGAGTACGTCAATTTTTTGAACGTTCAGAGAACGGCGCGCGCGAAAGTGCCTTTTGCCATTGCGCAAATAGGTAAGTCTTTCAGAAACGAAATTACCCCCGGCAACTTCCTTTTCAGAACGGTTGAGTTCGAGCAAATGGAACTTCAGATGTTCTGCAAGGAAGATACCTCTATGGACTTCTACAAAAACTATAAAGAGAAGGCTTTTAAGTATGTAACCGACCTCGGTTTGAAGGCTGAAAATTTGCGCTTCCACGACCACGACAAACTTGCGCACTATGCAAAGGCGGCGTGCGACATACAGTACAACTTCCCTATGGGCTGGCAGGAGCTGAACGGTATTCACCACCGCGGTACTTGGGATTTAAGCCGTCATCAAGAATATTCGGGCAAGGCAATGACTTACATCGACCCGTTCACGGGCGAAAAGTTCCTGCCCAACGTAATAGAATACTCTATCGGTGCGGACAGGCTTACGCTTGCACTTTTATGCGCCGCTTACGAAGAACAGGCATTGGAAGGCGGAGATACCCGCGTGGTTATGCACTTCCACCCTGCTATCGCGCCCTATAAAGTTGCAATTCTTCCCCTTCAAAAACAGCTTTCAGAAAAGGCTAAAGAGGTTTACGCAAAACTTTCAAAGTACTTTATGTGCGACTACGACGAGGCAGGTTCTATCGGCAAGCGTTACCGCCGCCAGGACGAAATAGGCACTCCTTTCTGCGTAACCGTTGACTTTGACAGTTTAGAGGGCGACACTGTTACCGTGCGCGACCGCGACAGTATGGAACAGGTAAGACTTAACGTCAGCGAGCTTAAAGCCTATATCGAAAAGAGCTTGGAATTTTAATTAACAATAATTAAAGCCGCCCCGCGCTTTCCTAGCG
>JAIDQV010000083.1 GCA_029062045.1 Clostridia bacterium | reverse complement strand
AAAATCATACTCTGCAAGTTGTTGTTTTCAATTAAACGCTCCAAGCTGTCCTTCACCATCGATTCGTAACCCGAATAGGTGTGAAGAATGTACCAGCAAGGGTTTTCCGTATCTGCTACCATCGTTGCCATAGGTTACGCTCCGATATTCGTGATTAATTTCAAAAGTTCGTTAAGCCCGTAGTTGATGCCCGTTACGACGACAAGGAAAACGAGTACGACGACGAGTACTACGCACGTTGATTTAACGACTTTGGGGAAAGTGGGCCAAGTTACCCTTTTCAGTTCGGAAAAGGTTTCTTTCAGCCTTCTACCCATTCTCACGAAGATATTAGGTTTTTTAGCGTCTTGATTTTTTTGGTTGTTAGCCATAAAATATCTCCCCCGAAAAATTACTTGCTCTCTTTATGCTCCGTGTGCTTTTTGCAGAAAGGGCAGTATTTGGACATTGTGAGCCTGTCGGGGTCGTTACGCTTATTTTTGTAACTGTCATAGTTACGGTGTTTGCACTCCGTACACTCGAAAGTTATCTTTGTTCTCACGTCTGCTTTCTTAGCCATTTGGAAAAACTCCGTACAAAAAAATTACACCCCCAAATTGAGTGCTAATTGAGTTTAACACTAATTCGGGGGCTTGTCAACCTATTTTTTAGTAATTCACGAAAAATCTTTGCTATTCTGCGCAAATCTTTTTCCGTGATTTTTAGGGGCTTCTCGTCCCTCGTGCCGCAATTTTTAAGGGCACACACATATATAATTGCGGCACTTCACCCGCGCTGAGGTGGCACAGCCACAAATTGGGTGCGCGGGCGCAAAAGCGCGGTTTTGCTTGCGCCGTTTATTATTTTATAAAAAATACCGCCCGCACCTACAACTGCGTTGGCAATATCTGTTCTTTCCCTTCAAAAACTTTAAGTTTGA
The DNA here is from genome assembly GCA_029062045.1 of Clostridia bacterium. Taxonomy (GTDB): domain Bacteria; phylum Bacillota; class Clostridia; order Christensenellales; family Borkfalkiaceae; genus Coproplasma. The sequence continues at coordinate 4,569 of JAIDQV010000083.1, read as the reverse complement.
AAACTTGACCGTTTAAAAACTCTATGGTTACGTATTCGCCGTTATTATGAAGTTTTGCGACATAGTTTTCTTTTAATAACATATAGGTATCCAACAAAACCTGTTCTTTGCTTATTGATTCTACCCTGCAATACTCTTTTGCAAATTTATCCATACCGTTCTCCTTTTTCGTAATAAAATTTAGTTAGGCATTGCTTAAATTATAGGTTGGATAATGCTAAACTGTCAAGAATTTTTTAGGCATTGCCTAATAAAATATTAATATGAAAAACACAAAGAACAATAAATTGAATATTGCTATAACAGCGAATCTTAGAAAAGAAATTGAAACAAGCGGAAAAACAAGAACTGAAATTGCGGAAGCTATTGGAATAACGAAATCAACCGTATCGCAATATCTTTCGGGCAGGGCGCAACCTACGCTTGCCACCCTTTCGCGGCTGTGCAACTTCCTTGACTGCTCCGCCGACGAAATTTTAGAAATAAAGCTAAAATAGTTTAATAAAGCAAAAGCCCGCTATGCGCTTAAACGCACGGCGGGCTTATATTATTTCAAATTAGTTCAAATCGGAACCCGCAGTAAATGCGTACTGGTCTCTGTCTTCGGGGAAGATGGGGCCGGATATAACGGGAAGATTCAAGGGTGCGATGTACGCGCTTGCGGTAAGGTTAGTAACAGCCGCACGGAGATAGGGATAAACAAGTTTGGTTGCTTCGATAACGAATTTTCTTTCGTCGTTTTGGTTTGCAATTTCCTCTACCTCGAATATGCCTACGAGGGTGCAAAGAATATCGAAAGGCTTAGGTTCAGCCTCGGTGCTTTCGATTTTTACAGAAAGAGAAACGAAGTTCAACTTTTCGTTGCCGTTTACTTTTCTTACCTGGCGGGAAAACTGGGGTTTAATATCCAGCTTGTCCTCGGGGTTGAGTTTTACTCTGTTGAGTTTGAAGGAAAGTTCCTCAGCGGTAATACCCTTGAAATCTATTTTCATAATTAACTCCTTTAACCGTTGCGCCCTGCTTTCGGGGCGCGGTAATTTCATATTTAATTTATAAACCAAGTATAAACCTTTTAAGCACAAAAGTCAATAATCCTTGCGTTTCCGCGCGTTTTTTATTGATAAATTTTTGTTTAATATATATAATGAATAGGTATTTGACAATGAGAGGTTTTATTTTGGGAAAGAAGACTATCTATTTTGACAGCTATTGCGGTTACACCATCGCCGTAATTTGCGAAAACGGAAAAGTTACAGAATTCAACTTCCAAAAGCAGCAAAAAAGTTGCTCCGTCGGCAACGTCTACAAGGGCAGGGTTGAAAGCGTTTTAAACGGCATGCAGGCGGCGTTTATTAACTGCGGGTTAGAGCGCAACTGCTACCTTTCCGCCGAGGACTTCACCCCCGACAGCGAAAAGTACGACGGCTCAAACACGGAATACACCTTCCCCGAGCTTAAAGAAGGGGACGAAATTATAGTTCAAGTTGCAAAGCTGCCCGTAGGCAAAAAGGGCGCCAAGGTTACAACCCGCCTTTCCTTCGTGGGCAATTATCTAATATATTTGCCGGACAACCCCTTTATAGGCGTTTCGCGCAAGATAGACGACGAAGAATTACGTGCCAACCTGGCCAACACGGCAAAGCGCATAAAAGACGAAAACGAAGGCCTCGTCGTGCGCACCGCCGCCTCCTATGCAAGACAGGACAGCATTGCGCAGGAATATTCTTTCCTTAAAAAACTTTACGAGGAATTGTCCGAAAAATCAAAAACCGCCGAGGTCGGTCAGCTTCTTTTCACCGACGACTTCTTGACGGTACAGGTATTGAGAGACGTTCTTTCGCGCGACGTTGATAAAATTATCGTAGGCAGCGAAGATTTAAAAAGCCATATCGAAAGACTTATGGAGCTTTACCCTTCCGAAACGCGCCGCCCCGTCGTGTTGCACGACACGGGCAGGGATATGCTTGACGAGTTGGGCATTTCACAGCAGATATTTGCAATCGCCTCCCCCCGCGTCGATTTGGAAAACGGCGGTTACATAGTTATCGAAAAGACCGAGGCCTTGACGGTTATCGACGTCAACACGGGCAAGTTCACGGGGGATTACAACCTTGAACAGACCGTCTACCACACCAACCTTCTTGCCGCGGCAGAAATTGCACGGCAGGTTAAGCTGAGAAATATCGGCGGAATTGTCGTCGTGGACTTCATAGATATGAACAGCGTTTCGCACAACCGCGCGCTTGTGGAAGAGCTTGAAAGACACTTGAAGACGGACAAAGCAAAATGCACGGTATCGCCGATGTCGCAATTCGGGCTTGTGGAATTTACCCGCAAACGCATAGGCGCAACCCCGCTAAATTCTATGGTTAAACCCTGCAAGTACTGCAACGACTCCGGCTACACTATGACCCACGAATATATTCTTTTGGGGCTTAGGGCTAAACTTTTGAACGCTTTGGTTGGAGGCGCTACGGCAATAAGACTTGATATGAACAACGAAGTTTTGAATAAACTTTTAAGCTGGCAGGTGCTTTTAAACGACGTGAAGGCACACGCGAAGGGCGTGGAAATTTACGCCGTTCCCCACAGAACCTATCACGAAGAACAAATCAACATCCACTTAGACAAATTCGATATACCGCCGGACGCAGTTAAACTGTAAAAAAAGCGGCGCGGGCAATCAGCCCGCGCCGATTTTTAATTATTAAGATAAATATTCAAAAGGTCCCAACGGAAAAGAAAGATTAAACTCTTTATTCGCAATACTGTTTTTAATTTCTTCGTTTGCATTTTTATAGGAAATATAAAAGGTTCTGCTACCGTAAAAATAATAAAAACCGTTTTCGTCAAAAGTAATTATTTCATCCGGGTCGGAAGTCGAATACTCAAATTCCTTGCTGTTTGTTATATGTTCAAATGTTTTATAACCGAAATCAAAAGTAAAACTGTTGCTGTATTGCCCCTCTTTCGTTACTGTATAGTACAATATAAATCTTTGCTCAACTTCGTCGTTCTCAACCTTTACCGTGAACGTGTTAAAAGCATATTCCTGCCCGATATTGTATATTTGTATTGGATGCCCGTCGCACGAAAGCCACAGTCCTAAAATTATAGCGCCGAAAATCAATACAAACGAAGCAATTATTATTAAAAATATTTTCGTAACGTACCAAGCCGTATTGAATTTTTTCATTTGCCTTTCCTTATCTCATTTACTATTATAACGTATTAAACGCTGAATTTGTCCCGTAAATTTTAAAATCATTTTATAAAAAATACGGCGCGGGCTATCTAAGCCCGCGCCGCTTTTTTCGTTCCGCAACTTTAATTAAAGGAATGCTTTAAATTTCTTTTCAAAACCTTCTTCAAGGTTGATAAGTTCGGTTAAAAGGTTTTTAACTTCGGGGTCAATATACTGACTGCTGTCGGTAAGCGTGGTACGAAGGGACGTTATACCCGTAACCGTGCCTCTTATCATCATTTGCGCGATGTTCTGGGGCGAGTTGTCGCTTGCCGTACCCATTTTAATGGCGCTCCACATCATTGCCTTTTTCATAGGGTTGGGTTCTTTTACGTCAACGTCGAACTTGTGCGCAAGCTCAGCCGCCTTAGAGCAGACCTTTTCGTATTCTTCGTGCTGGCGAAGAATTTCTTCTTTAATAGCAACGTCTTCCACTTCGGGCAGGATGTCCGAAATAGACGTAAGCGCAAGCTGTGCGTTGCGGTAAATTTCAGCGATAATTTCACTTTCTTTTTTTAATTCTTCCATAAAGATATATCTCCTTATAAAAAAGTGTGTGCGCGTTATAAAAATTTATACATACAGTAAAAATAGCTTGACAATTCTTTTACGCTTGTGATAAATTTAATACCGAGCCGCTTGAAACGGGCTTTATAAGTGCGCCTTTTTGCGCCGCCCATAAGTTTTGGCGAGACGTGCGTTCGGCTTTGCGAACCGAACTGCAATAGGAGGTAAAATTATATGTACGCAATTTTTGATAACGGCGGCAAGCAGTACAAGGCTTGCATTGGCGACCTTGTTAAACTTGAAAAACTTTCAGGTAAGGTTGGCGACAGCGTTGAATTCCCCATTGTTCTTCTTTCAGACGACAAGGGCGTTCAAGTCGCAAAAGAGGTTGCAGGATTAACTGTTAAGGCTGAAATTATTTCCGAAGGCAAAGATAAGAAAATTATCGTCTTCAAGTACAAGCCTAAGAAGAACGAAAGAAAGAAGCAGGGTCACAGACAGCCCTACACCATGGTAAAGGTTACCGGCATCGGCGCTGTAAGCGAGGACAAGACCGCGGCTAAGAAACCCGCAGCTAAAAAGCCCGCTACCACCGAAAAGATTACTGCTACAAAAGCACCCGCTGCTAAAAAGGCTACCACCGCTGCTACGGCTGAAAAGAAGCCTGCGGCAGCTAAACCCGCAGCAGCTAAGACTACTACGGCTAAAAAGCCCGCAGCTAAGAAAGCTGAATAATTCAAGGAGGATAACGGAATGTTTTTTATAAGTTTATTCGCTCATAAGAAAGGAACGGGTTCTTCCCACAACGGCAGAGACAG
>JAIDQV010000082.1 GCA_029062045.1 Clostridia bacterium | reverse complement strand
GTATAAAAAGAACAGGGACGGATAGTATTTAATTCAAATTTTAAGACAAAAAGCTCTTGCACGTAGCGTACAAGAGCTTTTTTATATGCAAAAAGGAGATAAAATATCGGTTAGTGCCGTTATATGTGCCAACTAACGCAAAAAACGGCATAAAAAACGCCCAGAAAAGGCGTACGTAAAAATACATCTATTGATATATTTGATGTATTTTTTCTACCCGTATAGTATCACTTGAAAATCGCAAAGTCAAGCATATATCGGGGTTTTTTCATTATTTTTTTAATTATACTATATGCCAAAATTGGAAAAAACTGCCCAAAATGCCATAAAAAGTACACCTATTATATCAATAGGTGTACTTTTTTTAATCAATTTTTGCCCAAAAAATGAACTCTTTAATAGGAGGAAATACAAAAAATTATGAAAAAGAAATTAAGTGCAAGACAAATAACGCTTATCTCGCTGATATGTGCCTTAGTGTGTGCCCTTATCGCGGGTTTTGCGTTCATGGGTTTGACCCGTTCTGAAAGTACAAACGGAACTGCGGACGGCAAGCAACCTACTGAAACTGCGGAAATAGTTGCTCCCGACAAAACTGCAAAGCCGACGGCTGTTAGCGTACCGTTTTATAGTGCTGAAGGCGGATATATTTATTTAAGCAGTGATAAGTCGAGCATGGAAGTGCTTCCTTCGGCTTACGCGAGAAAAATATATGTTGACTCTTATAATTCTAGTTACACTTTTTGGACTAGCGACACCGACTGGTTTATTCCGAATACGTTTGGTGGTGGTAGTAGCCGATTATATTTCATCGTTCCTGCTAATTGCTCACAAAATTATTGTGATATTTACGTAAAAAACGGTTCGACAACTGTGGCGACTCTCAGCTTTTCGGTTTCTTCCGGCAAAATGTCTTCCGAGCCTTATTATTACGACGACGATATTGGCGTTAGAACCCTTATGGTAAATATGACTTATCTTGAAAGTACTATTGAGGATGGGGAGGATTTCCTTGCTTTTTGTAATTGTCCTGACAAATTGAATATTTCTATTCCTAGCGGTTGGACTATAGCATCTCGCACCATTGATTGGGTGAATATATATCCGCCCGCAAACGTTGCAAGCGGTAACTATACAATTACGATAAGTAGTAGCAGCTATGTAACACTTCCCAACGGTACAATAACTTTGACCGTAAAACTTCGTAAATTTGCTTATGACCCTTATTGGCCATCGAGTTTGTCCCACAGCCATACTTGGACAACGGGTGAGACACGCGTAACGAAAGTTTGGATTCCTACTACCTACTATGTTGACGTTACGTGGCCAACTGGGTTTTCGTATACCCAGCTCACCAGCAGCACCAGTTATGTATCCATTGCCGGAAGTACTGCGGCGAAGGAATATACTATATCATATAAGCCTAAATCGGGCTACGTTTGGACTAACGATACCTCGACGGCTAAAACTATAACATACACAATAAACAAGGCGGCTTTAAGCAGTACGCTTTCGAGCCCGAGCTTGACTACAACAAGTTTTACTTGGTCTTCAAGCAGGCAGTCAACTACTATAAAAAATTACAGCAGTTATACAGATGTAACGTTCTCTTCAACAGATTTGACGAACAGCGGCAGTACGCTTTACGTGGCGGCAAGTACGGCAGTGGGTAGTTCCTATAAAGTATATATTTCGCCGGACAGCAACCATACTTGGTCAGACGGCACGACTACCCAAAAAACTTTAACTTTATCTGTTACACGCGCGGCGATAAACGTGCCTACTTTGAGTAAATCAAGCACAGATTGGTCGTCAAGTAAGCAAGATTTTACGATAAGTACAACTTCTTATATATCTATAAGTGTGCCGACAGGTTGGGAGAGAGACGGCACGAAGATAACAATTCCCGCAAGCAAGGCGGTAGGCAGTTATAACGTATCGGTAACACCGGACAGCAACCATAAATGGTCGGACGGCACGACTACCGCAAAAAATTTGCCTATATCTATAGGGCAGGCTTCGATATCTTGCCCCACGCTTTCAAAGTCAAGTACAACTTATTCGACGGGTTCACAAGACATTACTATAAGTACAATGACTTATATAAGTTCTGTAAGTCTGCCGACCGGTTGGAAGAGAAGCGGAACAACTGTAACCATTCCCGCAGGTGAGGATGTAGGCAGTTATGATATTTGGTTCTATGCGGACAGCAACCATACGTTTAGCGGTGATTCGTCGGATGTCCGTTCGATTTCAATAACCGCAAAATCTCTGTCTTCTACAACCGTTACTTTGAGCCAGACCACGTACACTTACGACGGAAATGCGAAATCGCCTACGGTTACGGTAAAGGACGGAAGCGTTACTTTAACAAAAGATACCGATTATACCGTTGCGTATTCAAGCAATACAAACGCGGGCACCGGCAAAGTTACTGTAACGGGTAAAGGCAACTACTCAGGCACGGAGGAACCTACCTTCACAATTAATAAAGCAACGCCTACGGTGTCTGCAAGTGTTGGGTCGGGCACTTGGTACATAGGCAACAAGCTCGGTACCGTAACCATTGCACAAGGCAGTATCAGTACCGCGGGTTCGTTCAACTGGACTTCGCCGGATACGGTGCTTACCGCAAGCGGTACGTACGAATGGACTTTCACGCCCAGCGATACTGATAACTATAACACCGTAAAGGGTGAATTAAAGGTAACGGCGGTTCCGTCTATTTCAAGCATTACCGTAACGGGCGCAAAGACGTCCTACATAGCTTTTGAAGCGTTTACGACTTCGGGAATGACGGTAAAGGCAAACTACGGCAACGGTACTTCCAATACTGTATCACCCACTTCGATAACAACGCCTTACGACGGTAGGACGAATAAGTACTTCTTAGCATCGGATAACGGCAGCACCGTAACTATATCCTATACCGAAAGCGGTACTACCAAAACGGCAACGCTTACCATTACCGTAAGCAAGGCAACTTACAATATGTCAAACGTAAGTTGGAATTACAGCAGCCCGTTCACCTACGACGGTACGGAAAAGACTGTAACTTTACAGAACTTGCCCACAGGCGTTACGGCAAATTATTCCAACAACAAAAAGACAAATGCAGACAGTTATGTCGCAAGCGTAAGTTCGTGGAATTATGATACTGCAAACTATAACGCACCTTCTTTCTCGACAACTTGCAGTTGGAAGATAAACAAGGCGACTTACAGTATGACGAACGTGCGCTGGAACTATACTTCGGCGTTCACCTATGACGGCAACGTAAAGACCGTAAGTTTATCTAACTTGCCCACGGGCGTTACCGCAAATTATTCCAACAACAGCAAAACAGACGCGGATACTTATATCGCAAGCGTATCTTCGTGGAATTACGACACAACGAACTATAACGAGCCTGTATTTACGACCACCTGTACCTGGACGATAAACAAGGCAACTTACAGTATGTCAAACGTAAGTTGGAATTACAGCGGCCCGTTCACCTATGACGGTACTGAAAAGACAGTAGCTTTACAGAACTTGCCCACGGGCGTTACTGTAAAAACCTATTCCAACAACGCAAAAACGGAAGCAGGCGATTATACGGCGAGCGTTACTGCATGGAATTACGACACCGTAAACCATAACGCGCCGTCTTTCACTACCCCCTGCAACTGGAAGATTGACAAGGCGTCTTACAATATGTCAAACGCGGGTTGGAATTATACTTCGGCGTTCACCTACGACGGTACGGCAAAGACTGTAACGGTGCAGGGCTTGCCCACAGGCGTTACTGTAAAATCTTATTCGGACAACAGCAAAACGGACGCGGGCGATTATACGGCGAGCGTAACTCTTAACTACGACACAAAGAACTACAACGCGCCCACAATCGCAAATTGCAGTTGGACGATTAGCAAAGCTACGCCCGAAGTTGAAGTAAACGTTAGCGCAGGTACTTACTACATCGGCGATTATTTGAACGACGTATCATTGTCGCTTGTAAGCTCAACTGTAACAGGTACTGTTAAGTGGACTTACTCCACAAGTCAGCTTACGGGCGAACGCGTAGAGTACGACTGGACGTTTACGCCTTCTTCGGACTACACGAAGAACTATAACAACGTAACCGGCAAATATTTAATCGCGGCAGTATATAAAGTAACTAAAATCGAAATCAACCTCGATAAAGCAACAACGGATTATACGGCTTTCGATACGTTGGACGAAGACAGTATTGTAATAACTGCAACTTACCTGCTGGGCAAGAACCCCACGGTAGTGACCTGGAAGTCTTATACGTATCCCAACGGTGAACACAATTATTTCATTGCAGCGGATAACGGCAAGAAAGTTGTATTCACTTACGAAGAAAACGGTATAACCGTAACTTGCAGTCTTACTATAACGGTAGGAAAGAAAGCAGTCGATATGACCGGTGTAAGTATGTCTAACAAGACGGAAACTTACACGGGAAATCCTTTCTCGATAACTATTAACGGTACGTTGAATGCTGATTTAATCAGCTTGTCGGGCTATACGTACAACGGCGAAAGCGCAACAAGCGCAACGGACGCGGGCACCTATACGGTTGCGGCTGTGTTCGTGCTTGTAGACTCCGCAAACTACAAAATGCCCGAACTTTCGGCAACGCTTACCATAAACAAGGCAACATCCGTATTGGACGTAACGGGTGTAACAACTTCGTACACCTATAACGGCGAATTGCAGAAGGTGGAAAGCGGTGCAACGGTAAACAACACCGAACAAACTTCACTTATTACATATACAAACAACACCTTCACAACGGTGGCTGAGGGTAACGGAAAGGTTGTAACCATTTCGGTTGCCGCAACTAAGAACTATCTGGCGGCAAGCGAAACCGTAACTTTATCGGTAGCAAAAGCCGAAGTATCGCTCACCTGGACGGGCGGCGACGGAGTTTACGACGGTAAAGAACACAACGCAACGCTTACGGTAGCAAGCGGAGTGTTTGACAGGGATGCAAGCGCAGTTACGACCGACACGCTTAAACCTTATTTGACCGTAAGCTACACGGCTACGGCAGGCGGAAACGCAGAGAGAACGCACGTTGGCACTTATGCGCCTTCGTACACGGGTTATCCCGCGGGCGAACCTTTCTGTAACTATGCACCCAAAGTGACCAACCCCGAATACACCTTCTCGATAACGGAAGCAACGGTTACGGGCATCACGTTCACGGGCGACACCTTCGGCTACGACGGCACTTCACATTCCATTGAAATAGCGGGAACCCTTCCCGACGAAGTAACCGTTAAATACACTTTGGACGGCAAAGAATTTAACGGAGTTACGGACGTAAAGAGGGATGAAAACGGCAACGTAGTTGATTACACGATTATTGCGGAATTCGCTTGCGAAAGCGGCAACTATACCGTTCCCGCAAGTTTAAGCGCAACCATAACTATCACACCCAGAAAGATTGCAAACGGCGAAGTCAGCGGCGTGGATAGCAAGTACACCTACAAGGGCGAGGCGTGGAAGCCCGAACCCGTAGTAGAGCTTACGCTTGACGGCGCGGCAAGTTCTGTAACCCTTGACGTTGAAGACGACTATACGGTGGATTATTCCACAACCGCTTACGTAGCGGGAACTACGGTTGTCGTAACCGTTGAAGGCGTTGGCAACTATACGGGAACGGTAACAAAAACCTTCACCATAGAAAGAGCAACTATAACGATGGAGTGGGTAGGCACCACCTTCACCTATAACGGCGAAGGACAGGGCGTAACCGTGAACTTCTCGGGTATAGCCGAAAGCGACAGTACTACGGTAGTGCCCCAGGTAACTTACAAAGGCAGAAGCGGCAGTAGCACCAACTATGACGAAAGCCCGGTATTGCCCGTAGACGCAGGTAACTATACTGTTACTGTAACTTTCGAGCTGAACAACGATAACTATATCAGCAAGATAATCAGCGGAACGTTTAAGCACTTCGAGATTGAGAAAGCTCACGTTGACGTTGACGTTGAATTCGTTGAGTACGAGCAGGGCGATAAGGTTTACGCAGGCGGCGCGCTTCCCGCAATAGACTTGAAAGAACTGCCTTTGTTCAACGGAACGGCGGTAAAGGGAAGCGTTGACTGGCAGAAGTCGGGCAACGTGCCTCCTTCGCTGAAAGCGGGAACAAACGCATACGTTTGGGTATTCACGCCCGAAGACGTAAACTTCAGACAGACCACAGGCACTCTTACGGTATATGACGTAGTGATGCCCGACATCGCGGACGTAAGCGTCGTATGGAAGAACGGGACACAGCCCAGATTATTTACTTCAACCACTCTTGAAAAGGTAAGAGAATATCTGGTAGTAACAGGCGAAATGGATAAGGGCCTAAGCACAATCGACATTGCCGATTACGAGCTTACGGGCAGCTGGGGTTCGGGCGATAAGCCTTCAACCGACGGCAGATACACTTTAACCATCACGGTAACCGTATCTGATAACATCTTCATAAAGACTTTGGACGACGTCAAATACGACGAAGTATTGCTCAGCAAAATAACTGTAACTGCAGTGGACGGCGGAAGCATTAAGAAGTCATACGAGGCGTTCGATGAGTTCGACAAGTCCAGCATAATCGTAACTGCGGTTTACAGCGACGGCGAAGAAGTAGTCGTTGAAGATTATCAAATTGCTTACCCCGAAGGAAGAGATTGCTTCTGGGCAGCCGACAAAGACCAGAGCTTAACCATAACTTATATGGACGCAACGCCCGTTACGGTTGACGGAATATCTGTTGCAAAGAAGAGCTACGATTTAAGCGGACTGAGCATCGACAAGACTAAAACCGAAACTTACGACGGTGAAGTAAAGAGCTATGCCATAAAAGGCACGTTCGGTTTGGGAACCGTTAAGTACACTTACGGAAAATATGACGATAACGGCGAATGGCAGACCGTAGCTACGGCTAACGTTAAAAACGCAGGTACTTACGTTGTAAGGGTTGAGTTTACTATCGTCGGCGACGAAAATATCGCAAACTACAACGCAATAGAAATGCAGGAAGTAACGCTTGTTATCAACAAGGCGACCTATGATAACGTTGACGCTATCGGCTTTGTTGGAAACAGTGCAGATTACGACCTCGGCAAGTCGCTTGCGGAGAAGACGGCGGTACAGAACGTGCCCGACGGCGTAACGGTAGTTTACGAGTATAAAGACGCAAGCGGTAAAGTACTTAGCGCGGACGAAGTTGTAAATGCAGGCGTGTACACCGTAACGGCAAAATTCGTAACGGATGAAAACCATTCAGGCATAGCGCCTATGACGAACAAGTTCACCGTAAACAAGGCTAAGCCCGCGGTCAACCCCATAGTAGGAGGAAGCCTTTCAAAGGGCACTAAACTTTACGAGCTCACCTTCGCTGATGACGGCGCCATTAAAGGCACGTTCAAGTGGGTGAACGACGAACAGGAATTGCAGGCAGGCGTTAACAGATGCCATTACGTCTTCACACCCGAAGACAGCGCTAACTACGAAACGGTAAGCGGATATATTGACCTCAGTGTAGGTGCGTTGTCCGAAGGCGACGTTACGGCAAACGGCGGCAACTTGTCCGCAGGCTTGACCGCCGCAATAATAGTAAGTATGGCGGCTTGCCTCGCAGTTGCGATAATCGCGCTTCTCATAGCGTTGAAGAAACCCAAGACTTCCGACAACGACGGCTTCTACGAGCCTGCGACGGAAGAGGACATGAAGTAGTCCTAACAATCTAATGACAATCCCGATTTATCGGGTGTCATACCGTAGCCCGAAAGAATTACGGCCTATGAAATGAAATAATGTGGTTCTTATTAAGTTTTAAAAGTCGCAATATATCTTTCGGGTTACGGACAATTTAAAATTTAACGGCAAGCCCATAGGGCTTGCCGTTTTTTTATTAGTTACAGCAACAGTTACATTCGCAGCAGTCGCAGGACTGGCAGTAGAAAATTCTTGTCGTAATAACGGGGTTAGGCTCGTTAATAACCGTAGTTACAGGGTTGCTGTCGGTTATAATCGGTGTCTCGCCCGAATAGTCCGTTACGCTTGAAACGTTTGTTATAGTTCTCATATCAGTTCACCGTAACGTCGAATTCAACCGTTACCGCATCGCCCACGGCAAGGTCGGGAAGAGGGAAGCCCGTTTGAGGATTATAAGCGGGGTACGCCACGCCGTCCACCGTTACGCTACCCGCAACGAAGGTAGTGCCCGCAGGTATAGGGTCGGTAAACACAAGGTCGCTCTTTAAAAGCGAGCCCGTGTTCGTAATAACCGAGGTGTAGTGCAAGGTGTCGCCCTTCACGGCATAAGCCTTGTCAACGCTCTTTACGTTGGTAATTCTGTTGGAAATAATCTGCACGGTAACTGTGTTGGTGTTTTCGGTAAAGGTCAATATTTGCCTTGTCTGGTCGTTTACCGAGTAGGTCAGCGTAGCGTAGTCCGTTACAGTCGACTGCGTCAACGGGTTGTTTGCCTGAATGGTGTAGGTTACCGTAACCGCCTGACCTACGGCAAGGTCGGGGAGGGGGAAGCCCGCAATCGGGTCGTAAGTGGGCTGAGCCACGCCGTTTACGGTTACGCTACCTGCAACGTAAGTTGCGCCGGGCGACATATTGTCTTTTAACGAAAGGCTTAGAAGCGTAGTCTGGGAATTGTTGGTTATAACGACGGTATGCACCGAAGTTTCGCCTTCCTGCAAAAAGGTTTTATCGCCGCTCTTTATTTTAGGAACGGAATAGGTCAGAATTTCGGTATTAACGATATTGCTGTCTAAATTTGCGGCAATCGTCTGTCCGTCGGGCAGAACGTAGTTGAAGGCAATGTTTGATTGGTTGGGTATTATCATATTTAAATTCTCCTTAGTTTACTTGTACCTGAAAAATTACGGTTACGCTTGCCTGCGGGGTTAAATTTGCGGCAAAAAATCCCGCTTCGGGGTTATATGCGGGGAAACTTACGCCGTTCACCGTTACCGAGCCGTCGACAAAAGTCGTGCCCGCGGGTATTTCGTCTTTGAAAATAACGTTGGTTACGGGTACGCTTCCCGTGTTTGTAACAACCGAAGTGTAGGTCAAAATATCGCCCTTTACGGCAAAAGCCTTGTCTACGCTTTTAACTATCGTCATACTGGGCGCTATTATAAACACCGCAACGGGATTAGAGTTTGAAAAGCTCGTTGCAGGGTATCCCGCGAACGGAAAAAATTCGTAGTCCGCCCGTGCAATATTGAACACAGGGTTCACTGCGGGCAAGCTGTTTACTGTAACTTTAAGAGTTACAGTAACCGTTTGGTTGGGCGCTATCGTAGGAATAACTACGGGCAACGCCCCTGCATAGGGTACGCCGTCAACGGTTACCGAGCCGGCAACCAAACTCGTTTCGGGCGGAAGCATATCCGTTACGGTGGTATTCAAAGCGTCCACCGTGCCCGTGTTTTGAATGGCAAGGGTGTAGGTTATTTCTTCACCCACTTCCGCAAACGTCTTGTCGGCCGATTTGTTAATTACAAGGTTTGCGCCCTTGCTGTCAATTAACAGGGCAAGCGAATTCGGAACGTACAAGTCACCGTCGCTGGTAAAGCGTATAACCGCGCTTGTTTGGTTAGTTGCAAGTTTGTTTGAAACGTCAACGGCGGTTATGTCCCAACCTTGGCGGCAGGCGGAAGTGTTCGTGCCCGCCGCGGCGTTCGCGTTGCGGTTTCCGAAAGTGCCCGACGTGTCAAGCGTCCCGTTTGCATTATTGATTTGTGAGGCAAAGAAGTTGTTTTGCGGGTTGTTCGGACCCGAAAGGTTGGAAAGGGTAGCAACGGTTTGCCCGAACAGCATCTGGTCGCCCGTCAGCACCGCGTCGCCTTCCTGCGCGGAAACGAATATCTTACCAGTTATGGGTAAAACTTCGGGCGTGAGGAAGTTTGAAACGGTTATGGTGGTACTGCCCGTATTAGGTGAAACTACCGTGCCGCCGCAATAAACGGTCATGTTTCTTAAAGGCAAGCCCGCGTTCTCGTACACTACCGCAAGCGTCCAGCCCGCGTGGTTGGTGTCGGCAGTTCGGCTGTCAATGGCTTCTATAAGAGCGGGTACGCCCTGCACGGAATAAGTTCCCGTAAGCGCGGACTGCACCAAAGCGGTTACGTTCGCCGTTCTGACGTAAAAGCCTACGGTTATGTCGTCGGCGGGTATATTGAAGTTTTGCGCCGTTGCGGGGTCGGGCGCAACCGTAAACGAGCCCTGCGGGGTGGTAAAGGTTACGCTGTTGTTCGTCAATGCAGAAATGTTGTTGACGGAAGAGCGGAACAGCCCGCCCCAAACAAGCTCCGCATACAGTACGGTCGAGCCTGCGGGTAAATTCAGCACCGCGCGCGAGCCGTTTTGCGTGTAATCAAGCGTAGTGCCTGCGGGGAAAGTTCCCACCTGCAAAGCGGGGTTAAGGCTTGTAAACGCGCCTATCGAACCTTCCGTACCCGGGGCGTTTTGGTTTGAGGCTTTGCTTAAACCAAGCGTATTGCCCGTAAAAACGATACCGCCTTTTTTTACGTCGGA
>JAIDQV010000081.1 GCA_029062045.1 Clostridia bacterium | reverse complement strand
ACGAAAGCGATATGGGCAAGGTTATCGGCAAGCAGGGCAAAATTGCCAAGGCTTTAAGAACGCTTGTATCTTCATCCACGCCCCGCAGCTCAAAGCGCTATACGGTGGAAATTAAAGAAAATCAAAACTAATTTTATAATCGCGCAATCCGTTGCGCGATTTTTACCATTTGCGGAAATTATATGGATAATAAACTTACGGTTGCAACAGTGTTAAAGCCGCAGGGAATTCGCGGCGAAGTAAAGGTTAAAGCGCTTTGCGACAGCGCGGAAGATTTAAAGGACTTAAAGCGCGTATTTATCGGCGAAACCGAATACGCCGTTTTAAGCGTGCGCGCGCAAGGCGAAATAGGCTATATCTCTTTAAAGGGCGTTTTCGACAGGAACGCCGCCGAGCTTCTTCGCGGCAAGGATATAGACGCATTGCGTGATGATATGCCGCCTTTGCCCGAAGACCGCTTTTATATCGCGGATTTAACGGGTTGCGCCGTCGTAACTTCTTCTGGCGAAGAGATAGGCGAAGTTATCTCGGTTACGCCCGCCAGAACGGACATTTACACTCTTAAAACCCCAAAGGGTGAATTGAGCTTTGCCGCGGCGGAGGGCGTCATCGAAGAAGTGGACGTGGAAAACAAAAAAATAACCGTCAACAAAAAAAGATTTAAGGAAGTTTCGGTTTGAAAATCACCGTTCTAACCCTTTTCCCCGAAATGTTTGCACCTTTAAAGGAAAGCATAGTGGGAAGAGCCGTCAACTCGGGAAAACTGAATATCGAAATTGTAAACATCCGCGACTTTGCCGAAAACAAGCACTTAAAGTGCGACGATTATCCCTTCGGCGGGGGCGCGGGAATGGTCATGATGCCCCAACCCATCGCCTCTGCAATAGAATTTGTTGACCCCGACCACAAGGCAAGGCGCATCTATCTTTCGCCCAAGGGTGAAACTTTCAGGCAGGAAAAGGTGTTCGCGCTTTTAAATTACGAACATTTAATCCTTCTTTGCGGACATTACGAGGGGATTGACCAGCGCGTAATAGATTTGTATATCGACGAAGAAATTTCCATAGGCGATTACGTTTTAACGGGCGGAGAACTGCCCGCGATGGTGGTGTGCGACTGCGTTGCCCGCTACGTTGACGGAGTGATTTCTGACGGTTCTTTGGTGGACGAAAGTTTTTCGGGCGAAGGGCTAGAATACCCGCAGTACACCCGTCCCGCCGAGTTCAAGGGGCTGAAAGTGCCCGAAGTGCTTTTATCGGGCGACCATAAAAAAATTGACGAGTGGAGAAAGGGCGAGGCTTTGAAAATAACCGCAAGCCGCCGCCCCGACCTTTTGGGCGGTGAAAAGAAATGAAAACTATTCAGTGGTTCCCCGGACATATGACGAAGGCGATGCGCATGATGGAAGCGCACCTTTCGCTTGTTGACGGAATTATTTTCGTTCTGGACGCAAGATGCCCCGCCGCTTCGTTCAATCCAAGGCTTAAAAAAATGGCGGGCAACAAACCCGTTTTATATGTTTTAAACAAGGGCGATTTAGCCGACGAGCGGGTTGATATTCTTCTTAAAACGATAAAGGATATGGGCGCGCAAGCCGTTAAGATAAACGCGGTAAATGCGGGTTCAAAGAGGGATATTACGGGGGCAATCGAAAAACTCATTGCCGAAAAGCGCGAAAAAGCGCTTGAAAAAGGTTACAACAAAGTTTTCCGTTTTATGGTCGCGGGCGTGCCGAATACGGGCAAGTCTACCCTAATTAATTTGCTTGCAGGCAGTAAGCGTGCGGAAACGGGCGACAAAGCGGGCGTAACCCGCGGCAAACAGTGGATACGGTGCGGCTCTTTCGAGCTTTTGGATACCCCGGGCACGATGCCCCCCGCGTTTGAAAACCAACGCCTCGCAATTCACCTTGCATATGTAGGAAGCGTCAACGACGACATTCTGGATATGGACGATATAGCCCTTGCACTGTTGGAAGAATTGGGTCAAAAATACCCCCAAAGACTTGCTGAAAGATACGGCATAAACGGCGGTACACCCCTAGATATGCTTGAAACAGTGTGTGAAAGGAGGCAATTTTTGCTTCGCGGAGGGGAATACGATTACGAGCGCGGTGAACGCGCCGTTATCGACGATTTCAGAAAGGGCAAGCTGGGCAGAATAACCCTCGATACGCCCGACGACTTAAAGGATTTAAAGTTTTAATGGATAAACTGAAATACGAAAGAGAATTAATTTCACAAGGCTATAAATACGTTTGCGGCGTTGACGAGGTAGGCAGGGGTCCTTTGGCGGGGCCCGTAGTGTGCGCGGCGGTAATTATGCCGACGGACGACATTATAGAGGGCGTTGACGACAGCAAAAAGCTAACCCCCAAAAAGCGGGCTTATCTTGCCGAGAAAATAGCCGAAAAGGCAATTTCATACTCGATTTGCCGCATAGAAGCCGAAGTTATCGACGAAATCAACATTTTGGAAGCCACCAGGCTTTGTATGAAGAACGCGGTTGAAAGCCTCGAAATAAAGCCGAATTTCGTTCTTACGGACGGAAATATGACGCTGGATATTGAAATTCCGCAAAAAAGCGTTATAAAAGGCGACTATTACAGCTATTCGATAGGCGCGGCTTCCATTATCGCAAAGGTGTACCGTGATAATTTAATGGAAGAGTACGCCGAAGTTTACCCCGAATACGCCTTTAAAGAAAATAAAGGCTACGGCACAAAGAAGCACATCGACGGAATTTTAAGCGCAGGGCTTTGCCCCATTCACCGCAAAAGTTTTACAAAAAAATGGCAGAAGTAAAAAACAAAAATATAAACTTAGGCAAAAAAGGCGAACTGCAAGCGCAAAAATATTTGAAGAAAAACGGCTGGGAAATCCTTGAAACCAACTGGCGCAACCCTTTCGGCGAGGTTGATATCATCGCCCGCAAAGGCGAAGTTATTGCTTTTATCGAGGTAAAAACAAGGCTCACAGACGCGTTCGGCGCACCGTCCGAAGCGGTGCAAAAAACGCGGAAACTCAAATATATTCGGGGGGCAAACTATTATTTTTACAATAAAAATATTGATTGCACCGTGCGGTTCGATATAATAGAAATTTTTAAAGGACAGTTAAACCATATAGAAAACGCCTTTACGGCGTAAAACAGGGAGGGCAAACGGCAATGGAAAAAAGAGCGTACGATATTTTTTCAAAAGCGACCAGGGACGTGTCTATAAGTATAATACCCGGGCACTTTGCAACAAGGCACTCGCACGTAAATTATTGCGTGGATATGACAAAGGTCAAGTCGGAACTTGACGCGTCCAAGGCAACTGCAAAACTTTTTTGCGACGCGCTCGGCGCAACGCCCGTCGATACCATTATCACTCTTGACAGAATGAAGATGGTGGGCGCGTTTATGGCGCACTACCTATCCAACACGTACTTAAACAAGGGACAGAACATCGCGGTTATTTCCCCCGAAATTTCCAATGATAAACTTCTTCTCCGCGATAACTTTTTATCCTACGTAAAAGGCAAGCGCGTTGTGCTTTTAACGGCTTCGGCTACCACGGGTAAGGATGCAAACAGCGTTGTAGAGGGCATAAGCTACTACGGCGGCATTCCCGTTGCGGTTGTAAGCGTATTCGGCGGAGATTTTGCTTGCCCCGTGCCCGTCTACAAACTTTTCGGACTTGACGACATTCCCGACTATTCTTCCAACTCGCCCGTTGACTGCCCGCTGTGCCGTCAAGGCGTAAAGGTAGACGCGGTTGTCAATTCCTACGGATACAGCAAAATACTGTAAAAACGGCACTTTTCGGCTTACATATATAATATGTATAGAAACGCCGTAAATAGTTTTGTGAAAATTGCGACACACCCCCTAAAATGAGTTGCATTTTAAAATTTTATTTGATAATATTAATTTCGACTTCGGACAGTCCTCTGCTTTAATCGGAAGCATGAATGTCTCAATATTACGGAGGTTTATTATGAAAGGTTTAGTTGAAGCCATTGAAAACGAGGGTATGAAAAAGGAAGTGCCCGTGTTCAACGTGGGCGATACCGTTAAAGTAGGCTTCAAGGTTATTGAAGGAACGAAAGAAAGAATTCAGAACTTTGAAGGCGTTGTTATCGCTAAAAAACACGGCGGCATAAGGGAGAGCTTCACGGTAAGAAGACTTTCTTTCGGCGTAGGCGTTGAAAGAACGTTCCCCCTGCATTCCCCCAAGATTGCCTCGATAACCGTTGTTAAACGCGGTAAGGTAAGGCGCGCAAAACTTTACTACCTGCGCGGACTTACAGGCAAGGCTGCAAAGATAGCAGAAATCAAGTAATTAAAAAAAGCTCCCGCTATGCGCGGGAGCTTTTAATTTACCCAAGAAGGATTAGCCTATGTTATCCAAAATAACCAGTTTTGCGCTTTGCGGGCTTGACGGCGTTCCCGTCGAGGTGGAAACCGATATAAATAAGGGTATGGTTTCATACGATTTGGTAGGTCTGCCCGACGCGGCTGTAAAAGAGAGTAAAGAGCGCGTGCGTTCGGCTATAAAGAACAGCGGTCTTTTATTCCCCGTAAATAAAATTACTATAAATCTTGCCCCCGCAGACATAAAAAAGGAAGGTTCGCAGTACGATTTGCCTATTGCCGTAAGTATTCTTATCGCGGGCGACCAGCTGACGGCTAAGACGGAAGAAACGGTGTTTTTGGGCGAGCTTGCGCTGGACGGCGCGTTGCGGCCTGTTACGGGCATACTGCCTATTCTTATTTCAGCTAAGGCTAAGGGCTATACCCGCTTTGTAATTCCCGCGGCAAACGCCAACGAGGCAAGCTATATTGAAGGCTTAACCGTATTCGCCCTTAACAGTTTAAGGGAAGTAGTAGATTTACTCACTGGTGAGAGGACTTTCAACCCGCTATCTCAGCGTAGCTTTAAAGCGGCGGTTGGCGCGCAAAAATACAATTACGATTTATCTCTCGTCCGCGGTCAGAAGATTGCCAAGCGAGCCTTGGAAATAGCCGTTGCGGGCGGGCATAATGTACTGCTTGCAGGTCCTCCCGGTACGGGCAAAACCATGCTTGCGCGGTGTATTCCCACGATCATGCCCGATATGACCTTTGAAGAGGCTTTGGAAGTTACAAAAATCCACTCGGTTGCGGGCAACCTTACCGAGGAAG
>JAIDQV010000080.1 GCA_029062045.1 Clostridia bacterium | reverse complement strand
ACTAAAAATAAGGTCGAAAAAGCTGTTTTTGTGAAAAAATAACAAAAATTGTTTTGTAAATTTAATTATAAAATCTTTAAAAAAATTTTTTTATAGAGTTTTACATTTCAAATTTTTTGTATATAATGGAATTGTAAACGATAAGTTTACTTGATTTGCTCATCATTTTCCCCCTTATCATATAGAGGCGGCGCAAACTCCGGTTTGCGTCGTTTCTGATTATATAGGAGTTCACAAAAAACAACGGCTATTCTGCGCCGTTGTTTTTTCGTGATTTTTAGGGGCTTCTCGCCCCTTGTGCCGCAATCTCTTGGGGGCACACAAATATATAATTGCGGCACTTCACCCGCGCTGAGGTGGCATAGCCACAAATTGGGTGCGCGGGCGCAAAAGCGTGGTTTTGCTTGCGCCGTTTATTATTTTACATTACCCTACACAACAGGCAAGCCACGATTGTCGAAACTAGCGTGCCTATAAGCACGGCGGCGATGGGGATAAAAAGTTTTTTCGATTTGGTTTTTGCGAAGTACACGGCGGATATGTAAAACACTGTTTCGGAAGAGCCGAAGCACACGCACGCGCACCTTGTAATATAGCTGTCCGCGTCGTAAGCGGAAATTATTTCGTTTAAATACGCAATGGAACCGCTTCCGGAAAAGGGTTTGATAAGTACAAGTTTTGTAAGTTCGGGCGGTATTCCCAAAAACCCGAACACGGGGGATAAAAGTTTTGTAAGCGCGTTTGAAAGCCCCGAAGCCTCGAACACCTCGCACATCATAAAAATTGCGGCAAGGCAGGGGATAAGCGAAAGGGTGAATTGCACCGCTTCTTTTACGCCTGCGGAAAACTCGTCGTATATTTTTACTTTTTTGAATATCGCAAAACCGAAAACGGCAATAAAAACTGCGGGGATAATATAAACCATTACGCCCTCTTTTTGCGCTTAGCTTTCAGCTTGTGCGCGCCTAAAAATAACAGCACCGCAACCGCCGTGGAAATAAAAGTGCATATAAGCGAAGGTAAGAATATATCGAAGGCAGACCCGCTTCCAGCCGAAGTGCGCAGGGCAATTACGGTGGAAGGGATAAGCTGAATTGACGTTGCGTTTATAACGAATAACAGCTTTTGCGCAAAGTCGTTATTGTCCTTTTCAAGCTCGCCTATCGCCTTGACAGCGTAGGGGGTTGCCGCCCCGCCAATCCCCAAAAGGTTGCAGGATAAATTCATTGCAATGTTTTCAAGTGCGGCTTCGTTCTCCGTTTTAAAAAGCCTGCGCGAAAGGGGCTTTAAACCCTTTGCCGCCGCGCGCGAAAATCCGCTTTTTTCGGCAAGACGGCTTAGCCCCATCCACACCGCATATATGCAAAACAGCGTAACCGCGGTTGTCAGCGTTTTTTCACCGCCGCCTAAAAGCGTGGATAAAAGCCTGTCCGGCGCAACTATCGTAATTACGATAAGCGAACATATAAAAACCGCCGTAAAAATCGCATTCATAGATTATTTTTATTTACTTTGACGGCTTTTTATGTTAAAATTTGGGGTAAATAAAGGGTAAAGATATGAAAGAAAAATTCTATTTAACAACCGCAATAACTTACACTTCGGGCAAGCCCCATATAGGCAACACTTACGAGGCTATCTTTTCGGACGCGATATGCCGTTTTAAGCGTATGCAGGGCTTTGACGTTTTCTTTATGACGGGCACGGACGAGCACGGCTTGAAGGTCGAGCAGAAAGCCGCGGCAAAAGGCGTAACCCCCAAACAGTTCGTGGACGAGGTTGCGGCGGAAATCAAGCGCATTTGGGACTTGATGAACGTCTCTTACGACAAGTTTATCCGCACCACCGACGACTACCACGAAGAGGCGGTTAAAAAGATTTTCACAAAACTTTATAAACAGGGCGATATTTACAAGGGCGCGTACGAGGGCTTATATTGCACCCCGTGCGAAAGTTTCTGGACGGAAAGCCAGCTTGTGGACGGCAAGTGCCCCGACTGCGGCAGGGAAGTGAAGCCCGCCAAAGAGGAAGCGTACTTCTTCAAAATGGGCAAGTATGCAAACAAACTTGTAAAGCATATCGTAACTCACCCCGAATTTATTCAACCCGTTTCGCGCAAGAACGAGATGATGAATAACTTTATTCTTGCAGACGAGTTTATCGGCAAAAGCGATGATGAGCTTTTAAAGGCGTGCGAGGACGGCACTTTGAAGACCAAGTTGCAGGATTTGTGCGTTTCGCGCTCTACCTTTAAATGGGGCGTGCCTGTAGAATTCGACAGCCGCCACGTCGTTTACGTCTGGCTTGACGCGCTTACCAACTATATAACCGGCGTGGGCTACACGGGTGAAAAACCCGCCGAAACTTTTAAAAAGTTATGGCCTGCGGACGTCCACGTTATAGGCAAAGACATCGTGCGCTTCCACACAATTTACTGGCCAATATTCTTAATGGCTTTGGGCGAGGAACTGCCTAAGTCCGTTTTGGGACATCCCTGGCTTCTTCAGGGCGGGGACAAGATGTCCAAGTCCAAGGGCAACGTTATGTACGCCGACGATATGGTAGATATTTTCGGCGTGGACGCAGTCAGATACTTTGTCTTGCACGAAATGCCCTACGCCGACGACGGTATTATCACCTGGGAACTTATGTGCGAAAGGATAAATTCCGACCTTGCCAACGTTTTGGGTAACCTTGTTAAGCGCACGGTTTCTATGACAAATAAATACTTTGACGGCGTTGCCAAGAAGACGGGCGCAACCGAAGAAGTGGACGAAGACTTCAAAAAGGTTATTTCGGGCACTTACGATAAAGTTGCCGCTAAAATGGCGGAATACAAAGTTGCGGACGCTTTGGATTGCCTGTGGACTTTGTTCCGCCGTGCAAACAAATACATTGACGAAACCGCGCCCTGGCTTCTTGCAAGGGACGAAGGCAAGAAAGACAGACTTTCCGAAGTAATGTTTAATTTGCTTACGTCGTTGGATATAGGCGCAAACATCTTAAAGCCTTTTATGCCCGTTACCGCCGACAAGATTTTAGAGGAAATCGGTTCAAACGGCGACGGATACAAGGTTACGGCAGAGCCTTCGACCCTTTTTGAAAGGTTGAACTTCGAGGATATAAAACCCGTAATTGCCAAAATAGAGGAGAAACAGAGAATGGAGGCGGCGCCTGTGGACGAGAATAAAAAGGAAGAAATTTCCATTGACGATTTCGCAAAAATAGAGATGCGCGTGGGCACGGTTGTTGAGTGCGAGGCGGTCAAAAAGAGCAAGCTGTTGCACGAAACGGTAAGCCTTGGCAACAAGCGTATTTCCGTGCTTTCGGGAATTGCCAAATACTACACGGCGGAAGAAATGGTGGGCAAGCGCGTAATAGTCGTTTGCAACCTTCCCCCGCGTGAAATGAAGGGACTTTTGAGCGAGGGTATGATTATTTGCGCCGAAGCGCCCGACGGAACACTGTCAATAGTTTCACCCGAAAAGGACGTACCCGACGGGAGCGTTCTCGCGTGAAATACATTGACGTACACTGCCATTTGGACGGCAGGCACTTCGAAAATTTAGACGGGCTGTTTGCGCGTCTTGAAAATTGCGGCGTTGAAAAGGTTATAACCTGCGGGGTAGATTTACCCACGAGCTTAGCCGTTAAAGAAATCGCCGAAAAGTATAAAGGCTGTTACTTTACCGCGGGCTTTCACCCGACCGAGCTTCGCGATTATAAAGAGGGCGACCTTGAAAAAATTGCCGAGCTTGCGCGCCACGAAAAGTGCGTTGCCATCGGCGAGATAGGGCTGGACTATCACTACCCCGATACAAACAAGCCCTTGCAAAAGGAAGTTTTTGTTGCGCAGTTAAAACTTGCACACGAATTGAAATTGCCCGTTGAAATTCATTCCCGCAACAGCGCCGAAGATATGTTTGAAATTTTAAGGGCAAATACCGGGCTACTCGATAACGGATTTTTACTGCATTGTTATTCACACTCGGTAGAGCTTGCCACAGAACTCGAAAAGGCGGGTGCGTACTTTTCCTTCGGCGGGACAAGCACTTATTCGGGAAGCAAGAAGGCTAGAAGATGCATTGCAACGCTTGGGCTTGACAGGCTTTTAACCGAAACGGACAGTCCGTATATGCCCCCCGTATCGAAGCAAGGGCTGTTCCCCAACACGCCCGAAAGCATACCCGAAATTTTACAGGGCTTTGCCGATTTGCACGGCGTGGCCGAAGGCTATTGCGCAGACAAGGTTTGGTCAAATGCGCATACGCTGTTTAAAAAACTGAATTAAAAATGTCAAAGCCCTTGCAGAAATATTTGCAAGGGCTTCTTCATCATCGGTGTCGTAAAGGTGGTAAAACCGTTTACAAAAACAGTTTGGGTTGATATAATGTCTTTATACTTGTGGGAATAATGTAAATTATGGAAACGGATTTAAAAACCCTGCTTTCAGAGTGCGGG
Organism: Clostridia bacterium; assembly: GCA_029062045.1. GTDB lineage: Bacteria > Bacillota > Clostridia > Christensenellales > Borkfalkiaceae > Coproplasma. The sequence goes on along the minus strand of JAIDQV010000080.1, from coordinate 962 downwards.
TTCAGCTTTAAAAAGAGGTTCGGGCAAAACTTTATAACCGATAAAAACCTGCTATCTTCCATCGTGGCTTCGGCGGGCGTGGATGCGGGTGATACGGTTTTGGAAATTGGCTGCGGTGCGGGCACACTTACCCGCGCCATTGCGGAAAAGGCGAAAAAGGTCATCGCATTTGAAGTTGACACCGCGTTGAAGCCCGTACTCGAACGCACCCTTGCGGGCGTTGATAATGCGGAAGTGGTGTTTAAAGATTTTTTAAAAGTCAACCTGCCTCAGCTTGAAAAAGAGATAGGCGAGTACTCGGTGGTTGCAAACTTGCCGTACTACGTAACTACGCCTTTAATTTGCAAACTTCTGGAAGAGGGCAAGCGCTGTAAAAGTTTAACCGTGATGGTGCAGGAAGAGGTTGCCGACAGGTTTTGCGCAAAAGAAAACACGCCCGAATACGGCGCGATAACCGCGGTCATAGCTTTAAGGGCCAAGGCGGAAGTTGTAAAGCGCGTATCGCGTACTATGTTCACGCCCCGTCCCAACGTGGACAGTGCGGTGGTAAAACTTACCGTAGAGGATGGGCGCATTGCCGTCAAAGACGGCGAATTATATAAAAAGGTAGTGCACGCGGCATTTGCTTCCCGCAGAAAAACTCTTGAAAACAATTTGGTAAATACCTTTAAACTTTCAAGGGGGCAGGCGCAAAAGGTTATTTCGGACTGCGGAATTGACTTGAAGGCGAGGGGTGAAACTCTTTCCCCCGAACAGTTCGCCATCCTCTCGGATAAAATTTCGGAAATATTGTAATGAACGCCGCCTGCGGGCGGCGTTCATTATATGCAACGGCAAAAAATTTTGTTCTAACTTGTACAACCCCCGCATAAGCTAAGATAGATAAAAGTTTTCGGAGGAAAGTATGAACGAAGAATTAGACTATGCCGAGATGCTGGAAATACCCGTAAGCACGGTCAACG
>JAIDQV010000008.1 GCA_029062045.1 Clostridia bacterium | reverse complement strand
GTCTGTGGATTGACGGCTTGCGTCGGTAGCGAAGGCGGTGAAGGTAACGGCACCGGTATTGGTACTAGCGGCGGCACTATTGCAACACCCCCTCCTACGGCGGCGGAGATAGTTGCGGCACGTAAAAGCGCCGTTGACGAAACCGTGCAGGGATACGATTTTGACCTTACCTTTACAGGCAATTTCAGCGTACTCGGATTAGGCTCATCGCTTAGTGGAAAATACGACGGCGCTTACCGCTATGACGGCGCAAACGATGACGTACAGTTTAAGCGCACCACAAGCGGCGCACTGTTGGCAGATTCTACTTGCTACGTGTTTACTTCTGGCGACAGCCGTATTAAAGCGACGATGGACGGAAACAGCGTCAAAAAGCTTTCGGTTGAACTGCCCGAGGACCAAGATATAACGATGGTTAACTTGCCTATCGTATCTATCGTCAATAACATAAAAGAAAACAATATCAGCGATATAACTGAGCTGAAAAATTCTACATACGCTTATTCATGCAAATTGTCTACGGGTGACAGCAACCCCTTATATACTGCGTTGGGCAAGGTATTCGAAAAGTTGGGAACTGGCGTTTCATTTAAGGGCATTACCTTATCAGAAAATACTAGTACCCTTAAGTTCAATTTGAAGGACGGAAAGCTTAACGATTTTAATCTCAGCTTTAAATTCCAAATTGACGTAAAGGCAGTAAAAGTCATTTTAAGCGTTGAATACTCGCAGAAGGGCAGTCTAACTACTATATCTTTACCTAGCATGAGCGGTTTAATATATAAAACGGCAGACGTACAGAAGGAAGTAAACGCAATAAACGCGGCTATCAGTGATTTAAAGGCCGACCCCGTATATTCCCTTGATTTAACCGCTAAAAACGAGTTTGACCCCGGATGGAAAAACACCGCTATCGTAGACAGCTATACGGCGAGAATGTATAAAAATACTATTGACGGTGTTGCATGGTTTAACCATTCCTACAAATACAAAGCGCACAGCGAAACTGCGGGCAAGGAAACTTACAAATATACCCTCGGCAACGTGAACGGAACGGACGAAGAAAACCAAGGCACTTGGCTCATTTCCCGCAAAAGCTCGAACACGCAAACGAAGGTTACAAACGTTACCGCGGACACGCAGTTTGACTTTTTAACCTCTATGGTTAAGCAGAACGCAAGTGAAATCGACTGCATCAAAAAGCAGAGCAGCGGAACTACTACGACTTATACAGTAAATCTCGGTAGAGCAGCAACGCAAAGCGTGCAGCAGAAAATTATCGATATGATTAACACGAACGCGTATGACAAAGTAATTGAAGTAAACAACTACTTCAATACTGAAAACATCGTAAAAGACGCAATTATTAAAATCGTGTTGACGGACGGGAAGATTTCTTCGATTACTTGCGAAACCGAGCTTTGCTACAACCCCATTGACGGCGACTGGACAGAGTACAATATAACTTTGAATAACAATATCGAGTTGAATGTCAACAAGAATTTGGATAAGGCACAAAAATATGCACCTCCTACAAAGTATAAAGGAACTTTAGGTATTGGCAAAAACTTGAACGACAGCGAATATTACATTTTATAAGAT
>JAIDQV010000079.1 GCA_029062045.1 Clostridia bacterium | reverse complement strand
GCCGCAACGTACTTCTTTTCGCCGTCGGGGAAGGTTACGCCGAGGATAAGCATGTGTTCTGCCATCCAGCCCTCGTTTTTGCCGAGCCAGGAAGCGATACGAAGTGCAAAGCACTTCTTGCCGAGAAGAACGTTGCCGCCGTAAGCCGAGTTCACCGAGATAATAAGATTATCTTCGGGGAAGTGCATTATGTATCTCTTTTCGGCGTCTACGTTGCATTTTGCGTGGAAACCTTTGATAAAATCGCCGTCTTTGCCGATTTTGTTTAAAACAGACTTACCTACGCGCGTCATAATGTTCATATTTAAAACGACGTAGATGCTGTCTGTAACTTCGATACCGTATTTAGCAAAACTGCTGCCTACAACGCCCATAGAATAGGGAATGACGTACATCGTTCTGCCCTTCATCGAACCGCGGGCAATCTCGTTTGCAAGCTCTTTGGCCTGTCTGGGGTCCATCCAATAGTTGATAGGACCTGCGTCTTCCTGGTTTTTGGTGCAAATAAAGGTTCTGTCCTCAACGCGGGCAACGTCGTTAACCTTTGTGCGGTGAAGGTAGCAGTCGGGAAGAAGATGCTCGTTTAATTTAATAAGCTCGCCGCTTTTAACCGCTTCTTCTTTTAATGCTTTAATCTGGTCGGGGCTGCCGTCAATCCAAACGATTTTATCGGGCAGTGCAAGGTCTGCGCTTTCCTGAACGAATTCGAGGACCTTTTTATTTTTGGTCAGTGCCATGATAATTCACTCCTTAAAATTGAAAACTTGGGTAGGCAGAAGCAAAAACTTCTACAAATACTATTATATTATAAATTGTCAAAAAAATCAAATTAATGGATTAAAGAATTATTAAAATAAACACACAAAAAGTGCATAATTTTACAAATTATTATAAAATACGCGCAACAAGAATATTTATAATAAGAGAAAGTTCACTGATTTATCGCGCCTCACGCGCACGTAGCGGGGAGGGCGCTTAAAGGAAGTTATGAGCTATACGAAAAATATTGCTGTTATAAAGGGAATAAAGGACGGGTTCTCGGTTGACGGGGGTGCGCTGTCCGGACTTGTTAAAGCGGAAAAGTACGGGGCTAAACTTCGCGTTGAAGTAAGCCTTATAAACTTTGCGCCGCTTACGGAAGGAAAGTACGTTTGTGCAATTTCGGACGGAAAGACAACGCTGGTGGTAGAGGACGGCGTGTTCGAGGGCGAAAGCGAGGTAAATACCGAAAACGGTTTCGCCGCGCTTATATGCTACGTGAAGGGACAGGTGTTCCCCATTGCTTCGGCGGTGTGCGGAAACAACCACGATATTACCCTGAAACTTAAAGCCGAGATAGAGCGGGAAGAAAACATTAAAGCGGTGCAGACCGCGCAAGAGGAAAGGTTTGCGGAGCGTGAAAGCAAACAGCAAAAGGAAGAAAGGGCAGCGGCGGTAATTTACGAAGACGAGGCGATAGCGGAGGAAAATTATTATGAATACGCAGAAACTTTTAAAGACGGTGGAGCTTTACGCGCGGATAAAAAAGAAGAAAAAAGCAGGCATACGCTACGCGGCGATGAGGCGGCTTTTAGCACTGTCAAAGAAGGGAAAAACGGCGCAAAAAGAGCCGAAAGTGCCGCATATTCGGGGGGCAACGGCAATTTTGACAGAATTAACCCACTTGCGCGCGGTGGCATATTTTACGAAAAAATGAAGGACGAAATAGACAAAATCCTTTCAAAATACCCCCAAGAGGCGCCCTTAGAAGACATGATTGAAGAATCTAAGTGGGTGAGAATATCTTACGGCGAAGGCGGGTTTTACGTGTTCGGCGTGCTATATTCGGGGGGCAAACCCAAATACATATGCTACGGCGTGCCCACTAAGCAAAGCGAAACCCCGCCCCAAAGCATGGAAGGTTTGGCGTCGTTTTTGCCCGCTTCGCCCGAAGATACGAAAAACGGTTATTGGGTTATGTACCAGGATGCGGAAACGGGCGCAAGCATAAAAGTTAATACTATGTAAATAAAAGGCGTTGCCGTAAAAGCAACGCCTTATTTCAGCCCTTTAAAGGGTTTAAAAGCTATCAGTGAATAGATTGTAAACAGTGCGGATACGCCGCATATTGCGATAAAAGAGCGGTACGCAAGCGCGTTTCCGAAGCACACAAAATTGAGCAAATCAAAGCCCGTAAGTGCGAATACACCCCCGAATATGCCTAAAATAACGAGGTTTGCAACGCAAAAATAACAAGTTAATTTCATACTTTAAGTATGCGGCGGAAATTAAAAAATATCCGTTACATTGTGATGTTGTCTAAAACAAGTTTATCGAATTCGGGTTTTTCGGCGAAGTCGCGGGGGAGGAACTTTACCGTTCTGAATTTTGCGTAGTTGAAAATATGCGTCTTTAAAAGAATGGGCGTGGCGATATCAAGCGCCTCGCAAATGTCCGAGAGGTAGTTGAAAAATTCCGAATAAGTGAATTTATCTTCCCGCATATAAGTTATCTGTTTTTGTATTTTTTCGCCGACGATTACCTTCGCCCAAATTCTGAACATACATCCATTATACTGAAAGTGCCGCTGCTTTGCAACATTTTGCGGTAAAATTCTTTATCGGATTGCCGCCGTTAAATAGTTTAATCTATTGACAAACGGCAAACTAAATTATATAATAGCGTTAAGAAAATGCAGTGATTTCGCCGTGCGAAATCACTTTTAATTATTATTTATATCGGGAGTAGAAAGAAAATGGCAGAACTTATCGTTATGACAAAGAAAAATTACGAGGATTTGAAGAAGGAGCTTGACTATCTTGTTAAAGTCAAACGCCCCGAAATAATCGAGCGTATTGCCGAGGCGCGCAGCCACGGCGACTTGTCAGAAAATGCGGAATACGACGCGGCGCGCGAAGAACAGCGCTCGAACGAGGGCAAAATAGCCGAATTGGAGTATAAAATCAAGAATGCGGATATCCGTGAAGAAAACACCGACACCAGCTATATTCATTTGGGCAGTGTGGTTACCGTCTACGACGAGGATATGGAAGAAGAACAGACCTTCACCATAACTTCCGTAACCGAAGTTGACGTTATGGCGAATAAAATTTCGGTTGATTCGCCCGTCGGCGCGGCTCTTCTCAGAAAAAAGGTTGGGGACAAAGCGGCAGTAAAGTGCCCCGACGGCAGTGAATACACTCTTAAAATTCTTGCAATTAAGTAAAATCAGGTAAAATTTATGGCAGAAAATACACAAAACGTTAAAAACCAGG
>JAIDQV010000078.1 GCA_029062045.1 Clostridia bacterium | reverse complement strand
GTTTATTGTTGCAAAAAAATTATTATAATAGAAGAGAAGGAAACGATTATGCTTTGTCAACGCTGTAAAAAAAACGTAGCAACCGAACATTACGCCGAAACTATTAACGGCGAAATTTTTGAAAGCCACTTATGCGCAAAGTGCAGTCAAGAGCTGTACGGACAGCTTCACTCGAAAATGAGCGAGGACGTTTGCGCCTGGCTGTTCGGTTCTTCCGCGCCCAAAAAAGTTTGCCCCGTGTGCGGTACGACTTACGCCGATTACGAAAGAAGCGGGCTACTCGGCTGTGCAAGCTGTTACGACGTTTTTAAGGAAGAGCTTCTTCCCGCAATTAACGCAATACACGGCAAGGTTGAGCATGTTGGCAAGGTAGGCACGAACAACGACGAATTAGGGCTTCACCGCAGGCTTAAAGCCTTGCAGGAACAGCTTGAAGTTGCCCTGCGTGAAAAACGCTATACCGAAGCGGGCAGGCTGAACAAGCGTATTTACGAAATAAACAAAGCGCTTTTCGGGGGCGAAAACAATGGCTGATTTATCCAAGACCGTAGTTTCAACCCGCGTAAGGCTTGCGCGCAACCTTGAAGGGTATCCCTTTCCCTCACACTTGAAGGACGAAAAACAGGCGAAAGAAATTATCCGTTTAGTAACCTCGGGCTTATCGAGGTTGGACGAATTCAAACTCTATTTTATGGACGGCATTTCGGAAGCCGAAGCGCTTTCTTTAAAAGAAAACCATTTAATAAGCCCTAACCTCATCAGAACGAAGAAACACTCGGCGGCGCTTATTAACCGCGAAGAAAGCGTTTCCATTATGATAAACGAAGAGGATCACCTCCGCGAGCAGTGCATAGTGAAGGGGTACGATTTAAAACTTGCCTACGACACGATGTCCGAAATAGACAACTGCATTGCCAAATCTATGAAGTTCGCCTATGACGAACAGCTCGGCTTTTTAACGGCTTGTCCCACCAATCTCGGAACGGGGCTTCGGGCTTCGGTTATGATGTTTTTGCCCGCGCTTTCCATAAACGGACTTATGCCGAAGGTTATAAAAAGCATATCGCGTTTGGGGCTTACCGTCCGCGGAATTTACGGCGAAGGCAGCCAGGCGGAAGGGTACCTGTACCAGATAAGTAACGAGGTAACTTTGGGGGTTACGGAAGAGTACATTATTTCCCAGGTAGAAGAAGTGGTTGAAAAGGTTTGCGCGTTGGAGGACGCCCAGCGCCAGAATTTAAAGAACGGTTCTTCCGCGCTTGAAATTCAGGACAACTGCTTGCGCTCTTACGGAATACTTACCAACTGCGCGAAACTTACCACCGACGAGCTTATCCGTTATTCTTCAAGCGTGAAGCTGGGTGCGTGCCTCGGTTATATCAACATTGACGACGTTTCCAAAATAGACGAACTGTGCGTTAAGATGCGCCCTTCAAACATAAACGCGGCGGCCGAGCAAGAGCTTACGCCCATAGAGAGGGACGTTTACCGCGCACAATATACGGCAAAATATTTAAAGAAAATCGTAACCTAAAAAGTGCGTTATTTCAAGCATATATGGGGGTTAATCGCATTTAAACCCTTTAAAGGAAGGTGAAAACAAGTGGAATATATCAATAAATTTACGGATAATTTGCAACAAGTAATTTCTGTTGCGGAAGAGGCGGCAAAACTTTACGGCAGCAGCTATATCGGTAGCGAGCATATAGTTTTCGCTATGCTGAATTGCCCCGACTGCACGGCGTATAAAATACTTACCTCGTGCGACGTTTCCGAGCCCGCTTACCGCGAGTATTTCGCCCGTTCAATCGACAGGCACTCTAATATCAACGGCTACACGCCCCGCACAAAACATATGATAGAACGCGCGTTGGAACTTTCCATCGACATTAACGGCGAGGATTCCTTGGCGGGCACCGAGCATATGCTTTTATCCGTTATGTCTTCAACCGAGTGCCTTGCCATGCGCATCTTGCGCGCGTTGGGCGTAAACGTTGCAAAACTTTCAAGCAAGATAGAACTTGCTTTATCCGGCGGCCTTCCCGAAGCCGAGGAAGAGGACGATAACGACCCGTTGAATATGTTCGAAAGTTTCTTCTCGGCACCTACAAGCAGTTCTTCAAAAAAGAAGGAAAGCAAAAGCTCGCCCGCGCTTGATAAAACCATTTTGCAGTACGGCGCGGATTTGACGCAAAAGGCGCGTGAAGGAAAGATTGACCCTGTCATCGGCAGAAAGAAAGAGATTGACAAAATTATTCAGGTGCTTTCCCGCCGTACCAAAAACAACCCCGTTTTGATAGGCGAACCCGGCGTCGGTAAGTCGGCGGTTGTAGAAGGCCTTGCGCAGGCGATAGTTAAAAACGAAGTGCCCGACCTTCTCAAAAACAAAGTTGTATTTTCCCTTGATTTGTCGTCGATGGTGGCAGGCGCGAAGTACCGCGGCGACTTTGAAGAAAGGCTTAAAAACGCAATCAATTCCATAAAGAACAGCGGCAACGTAATTCTTTTCATTGACGAAATCCACCAAATTGTCGGCGCGGGTGCAACCTCGGACGGTAACATGGACGCGGCAAACATCTTAAAACCTATGCTTGCCCGCGGTGAGTTGCAGACCATAGGCGCAACCACTTTGGAAGAGTACAGAAAGTATATTGAAAAGGATGCCGCGCTCGAACGCCGTTTCACCCCCGTGCAGGTAGACGAACCCACGGTTGAGGACACCATTTCCATTTTAAGAGGCTTGCGCGACAAGTACGAAGCGCACCATAAAGTGGTAATCACCGACGAGGCGATTATTGCGGCGGCAACCCTTTCCCACAGATATATAACGGACAGGTTTTTGCCCGACAAGGCTATAGACCTAATTGACGAGGCGGCATCGCGCGCCCGCTTAAACAGTCTTAACAGCCCCGACGAAGTAAAGGAACTCGAAGAAAGATTAAAGCGCTTGAACTTAGAGAAGAACAAGGCGGCAAAGGGCGAAAATTATTCGCAGGCGCAAAAACTTGTTGACGAGATAAACGAAGTGCAAGAGCAAATTAAAAAACTTACTTCGGACTGGAAGGGCGAAAAGCAGACCACGGCCCCCAATATAGGCAGTAACGAAATTGCGGATATTGTCAGCAGTTGGACGGGCGTGCCCGTTGTAAAACTTACCGAGCAGGAAAGCGAAAAACTTCTTCATTTGGAAGAGAATTTGCATAAGCGCATAATAGGGCAGGACGAAGCCGTTTCCGCCGTTTCCAAGGCGATTCGCCGTGCGCGCGCGGGACTTAACGAACCCAACAAACCCATAGGCTCTTTCATATTCGTAGGCCCTACGGGCGTAGGTAAAACCGACCTTGCCAAAGCCCTTGCAGAGGTTATGTTCGGGGACGAGAGGCTTATGATAAGAATGGATATGTCCGAGTTTATGGAAAAGCATTCGGTATCCAAACTTATAGGTGCGCCTCCCGGATATATAGGTTACGACGATAACAACGGCGGACAGCTTTCCGAAAGGGTGAGAAGAAAGCCCTATTCGGTGGTTCTTTTCGACGAGGTTGAAAAAGCCCACCCCGACGTCTTCAATATCCTTTTGCAAATCCTTGACGACGGCAGACTTACTGACAGCAAGGGCAGGGTTATCAACTTTAAAAACACAATAATAATTATGACTTCCAACGTCGGCGCAAGCCAGATAAAGAAGATGTCGAACTTCGGCTTCTCCTCGGGTGACGAGGCGGACGCGGGTTACGACAATATGAAGGACAACATCAACGAGGCGCTCAAAGAACAGTTCAAACCCGAGTTTTTAAACAGGCTAGACGATATAATTATCTTCCGCAAACTCACCAAGGAAGAGGCGGGCAAAATCTGTTATAAAATTATCGAAGGGCTTACCGACAGGCTTAAAGACAGAAATATCACTTTGAATATTTCGGACGCGGCTATGGATAAACTTTTGGACGAGGGCTATAACGATATGTACGGCGCGCGCCCTTTAAAAAGGGTTGTGCAAAAGCGCATCGAAGACAGGCTTTCGGACGAAATCTTGGCAAACCATATCTTGGCGGGCGAAACGGTTACGGTCGACGTCAAAGAAGACGAACTTATATTCCGTTCGGAAAAGAAATAATAAAAAGGCGGGCTTAACTAGTCTGCCTTTTACAATATGTTGTGTTTATGAAAAATTTTTTCATACAATATTTGGTGTCTTTTCCGTTGACAAAGGGTTTTATTGTTGTTATAATTAAATCAAATTAGAGGCCGCGCGGCAACTGACGAATTATTGCGAATTAACGCAAGGGAACCGTGTGGTATGAAGTCGTTCGTCTGGGCTGTTTTATTTGGGTAATAAAACAGCCTGTATTTTTTCAACTATGACAGGTTACATTCATTCTTTTGAAAGTTTCGGTACGGTGGACGGGCCGGGGATACGCTTCGTTGTATTTATGCAGGGCTGTCCTATGCGCTGTAAATACTGCCACAACCCTGACACTTGGGGCATTAACGCAGGCAAACCCTACGCCCCAGAAGAAGTTTTAAAAGAAGTTTTAAAATACAAAAGTTATATAGGCAAAGGCGGGGTAACCGTTTCCGGCGGCGAGCCCCTGCTTCAAATAGACTTTGTATCCGAATTTTTCCGCCTTTTAAAAGAGGCAGGTATTCACACCGCACTCGATACTTCGGGCGTAACCTTCAATGCCTCGGACGAAAACAGCGTACAAAAACACAAACAGCTTTTAAAATATACCGACCTCGTTCTTCTCGATATAAAGCATATTGACGAAGAAAAGCACAGACAAATTACGGGGCATTCCAACAAAAACACGCTTGACTTTGCCCGCTTTCTTTCGGATAACGGCAAGCCTATGTGGATTCGTCACGTCCTTGTGCCAAACCTCACGGACGACGATAATAGCCTTTACAAATTAAAAGAATTTATAAGTAGCTTAAACACGGTGCAAAAAGTTGAAGTTCTTCCCTATCACACGATGGGCGAAGTAAAGTATGAAAAGCTGGGCATAAGCTACCCTTTAAAGGGCGTTCAGCCCCCGACGAAAGAGCGCGTAGAAAACGCAAGAAAAATTTTAACCGCTAAAGACAATACTTATTAAGAGGTAACAAAGATGGATTTCAAAGCATGGGAAGGTTTCACCCACGGCAAATGGAGTAACGAAGTAAACGTAAGGGATTTCATTCAGCACAACTATGCCCCTTACGAAGGCGACGGAAACTTCCTTGCTCCCCCCACGACGGCAACCAAAAGGCTGTGGATGGAAATTTTATCCCTTTCCGAAAAGGAGAGAAAGGCGGGCGGGGTTCTAAATGCGGATACCAAAACCGTTTCCACCCTTTTATCCCACGGTGCGGGCTATATCGATAAAAAACTTGAAAAAATCGTCGGGCTTCAAACTGACGAGCCTTTCAAACGCGCCCTTCAACCTTTCGGCGGAATTAAAATGGCGGAACAGGCTTTGAATATGTACGGTTACGAGCTTGACCCCGCAGTCAAAGATATTTTCACCAAATACCGCAAAACTCACAACGACGGAGTGTACGACGCTTACACCCCCGAAATGCGCCGCGCCCGCAAAGCCCACATTTTGACGGGCTTGCCCGATACCTACGGCAGGGGCAGAATCGTCGGCGACTACCGCCGTGTTGCGCTGTACGGCGTTGACGTGCTTATCGCCCAAAAAGAACAGGACAAGCTGAACATGGACGGCGATATGACCCCCGACAAGGTGAGGGACAGGGAAGAACTTTCCGAGCAAATCAAAGCGCTTAAAAATTTAAAGGCGCTTGCGCAAATCTACGGAATGGATATATCCCAGCCCGCGCAAACGGCGAAGGAAGCAATTCAGGCGCTTTACTTCGGCTACCTCGCCGCCGTAAAGGACCAGAACGGCGCGGCAATGTCAATAGGCAGAAATTCAACCTTCCTCGATATCTATATTCAGCGCGATATCGCAAGGGGTGTTCTTGACGAGAACGGCGCGCAAGAGCTTATCGACCACTTCGTAATGAAACTTCGCATAGTTAAGTTTATGCGCACCAAAGAATATAACGAGCTGTTTTCGGGCGACCCTACTTGGGTTACCGAAAGCATAGGGGGAATGGGTATCGACGGCAGAACGCTTGTTACGAAAACCTCTTTCAGAATTTTGCACACCCTAACAAATCTCGGACCCGCCCCCGAACCCAACCTCACCGTTTTGTGGAGCAAGCGCCTTCCCGAAGGCTTCAAAAACTTCTGTGCCGACCTTTCGATTAAAACTTCGGCAATTCAGTATGAAAGCGACGACTTAATGCGCCCCGAGCTCGGTGACGACTATTGCATAGCGTGCTGTGTGAGCGGAATGCGCGTTGGCAAAGATATGCAGTTTTTCGGCGCACGCGCCAACCTTGCAAAATGTCTTATGTACGCAATAAACGGCGGCAAGGACGAAATTATAAAGGATAAGGACGGCAAGGCAATGCAGGTTTCGCCCTGCTTCAAAGGGGTAGAGGGCGACGGCAAACTCGACTTTGAAGAGGTTAAAGCTAAGTATGAGCAAATGATGGACTGGCTTGCCCATCTTTACGTCAACACGCTTAATCTCATTCACTATATGCACGACAAGTACAGCTACGAGGCTTTGGAAATGGCGCTTCACGATACCGAGGTGCGCCGCTTCTTTGCGACGGGCGTTGCGGGGCTTTCGTGCGCGGCGGACTCGCTTTCGGCAATCAAACACGCAAACGTTTACCCCATAAGGAACGAAGAGGGAATAGTAACCGACTTTAAAATCGAGGGCGACTATCCCAAGTACGGCAACAACGACAACCGCGCTGACGAGCTTGCGGTTTGGCTTGTAAAGACTTTTATGAACAAAATCAAAAGCCACTATACCTACCGTGAAAGCATTCCCACAATGTCAATACTTACTATAACTTCAAACGTCGTTTACGGCAAGAACACTGGCAACACCCCCGACGGAAGAAGGGCGGGCGCGCCCCTTGCCCCCGGTGCAAACCCCATGCACGGCAGAGACTGTTGCGGCGCTTTGGCTTCTTTGGAATCGGTTGCAAAACTTCCGTACGAGTACTCGCGCGACGGAATTTCAAACACCTTCTCGATAACCCCGCAGTCGCTGGGTAAAGAGCCTCAGCAGCAAAGTGAAAACTTAGTGGGGCTCCTCGACGGCTACGTATCCGACGGTGGTTACCACTTGAACGTAAACGTATTCAACCGCGAAACTTTGCTTGACGCGCAGGCCCACCCCGAAAAATATCCCCAGCTAACAATTAGGGTATCAGGCTACGCCGTGAACTTCAACAAGCTCACACGCGAACAGCAAAATGACGTAATTTCAAGAACAATTCACACAAGTTTCTAACCGTTTTTTAAAACTGAAATGCCCGCAAAGCTAACTGCTCAGCGGGCTTAATTTTTTGATAGACCCCCATATATGCCGCAAATAACGCGTTTTTATGCAAAATAGTTTACCGCACCTTTGAAAATCGCGTATGCAAGTTTGTCGCGGTAGACGTCGGTGCTTAAAAGTTTATCGTCCTCGGGGTTTGTCATAAACCCGCATTCAACTATTACGGAAGGGTTCTTTGTACATTTCAGCATATAATAATCCCCAGCAAGCGCCGAGCTTTTCTTAACGCATTCTTCCATGCCGTTCAAAGAACTTTGTATTAAATTTGCAAGCGTTTTTCCGCACTCGCTGTCTTTATCGAAAAACACCGTTCCGCCCCGCCTGGAAGGAACGGGGCAAGAGTTCTGGTGAATGGATATAACCATGTCCGCGTTGCTGTCCTCGATAATCTGTTTGCGCTTTTTCATGTCGCGCATTTTAAAGCCCTTGGTCGACAGTCCGTAAAGTCCGCCGTTGTCGCTTCTTGTCAAAACAACTTTAAATCCCGCGCCCGAAAAATACCCTTTAAGTTTCTTTGCTATGGCAAGGTTCACGTCGCTTTCCTTCGCGCCCGTTTCAACGCCGTGAACGCCCGCGTCAATACCGCCGTGCCCCGCGTCTATGACTATAACCTTTTCAACGGTTGCCGAAGCGTTAGTTGCCGCCACGCCGCAGCAAATACCTATTACTGCCCCCGCCGCAACAATTAAACAAACGGCAAGAATAATACTTTTTTTAAAAACCATTAATTTCACGGTATATCATACGGAATTATTGCAATTTTTATGCGGATATGATAAAATCATTAGTGGGAGAATTTAATGTTTAAATTTTTTACAACTCTTTCCGAAGAAAAAACAAAAAGTATAAGCCCGGTAACCCTCGCATTCGTAGGCGACGCGGTTTATACTCTTTACGTTCGTGAAAAATTAGTTGCCGAACACGACTTTTCCACGGGCACTTTGCAAAAACTTTCCTCGTCGGAAGTATCGGCGCACGGTCAAAATATTTTATTAGAAAAGATTTTGCCCCTTTTAAGCGAAGAAGAGCTTGCCGTATTTAAGCGCGGAAGAAATGCAAAAAAGCCCACCCGTTCAAAGAACGCCACCGTTGCGGAATATAACAACTCAACGGGATTCGAGGCGCTTTTAGGCTACCTGTATTTGACGGGCAATTATCAAAGAATCGAAGAATTATTGAGTGAATAAAAATGAAAACGGAAGGCAGAAACGCGGTTTTAGAGCTTTTGAAAACCGACAAAAACATAGATAAAATTCTTTTGGAAAAGAACCCGCAAGGAAGTTTAAACAAAATCTTTGCCGAAGCCCGCAAAGCTAACGTGCGCGTTCAGTTCGTGGATAAAAAAGTTTTGGATAAAGAGAGCGTAGAAGGACGCCATCAGGGCGTTATCGCTTTTTCTACCGACTACGTTTATTCTACTTTGGAAGAAATTATTTCCGCAAAAAAGGAAAACGGCGGGCTTGTGGTTCTTTGCGACGGCATAGAGGACGTACATAACCTCGGTTCCATTATAAGGGTTGCAGAGTGCGCGGGTGCCGACGGCGTGATTATCCCCGCCAATAAATCGGCAAGCGTGACCGAAGCCGTTATCCGCATTTCGTCAGGCGCGGCAGAGCATATGCGCGTTGCAAAAGTAAACTCTTTAAACTACGCCGTTGACGAGCTGAAAAAAGCAGGCTACTGGCTGTACGCTTTGGAAGCCGACGGCGACGATATTTACAAAGCCGATTTATCGGGCAACGTTGCCCTCGTTATCGGCGGCGAGGATAGCGGGGTCAGAAGGCTCACGCGGGAAAAGTGTGATTTTTGCCTGTCCTTGCCCCTGCACGGCAAAGTGAACTCGCTTAACGCGTCGGTTGCGCTGGGTATCGCCGTTTACGAAGTGATAAGAAGAAGATGACAGACGAAGAACTTATTTTTAAAGCCCGCGGCGGCGAAAGATGCGCGCAGGAAGAAATTTTAAATAAATACTCTAACTTAGTCCACGCGATAGCCGCAAGGTTCTTTTTGCACGGCGGTGAAAACGAGGATTTGGTGCAAGAGGGAATGGTGGGGCTGTACTCGGCAATAAACGGCTTTGAAGAGGGCGGTGCAAACTTTTCTTCTTACGCCTACGCATGTATAAGAAATGCCGTTCTCGACGCGATAAAGAAGAGTTTAGGCGCAAAGAACGCCGCCTTGAACGACTTTGTACCCATAGTTGAAATAGGTGAAGAAATTTCCCCCGTAAGCCCCGAGGACGAGGTTATAAGAAGGGAAAACAGGCGCGAATTTTTGCAGAAGATTTCAAAGACTTTGTCGTCGACGGAATTTAAAGTAATAGTAATGCACCTTGACGGCATGTCCGTCGCGGAAATTTCGTCCGCACTCGGCAAACCGCAAAAAAGCGTTTCAAACGCTTTGGCGCGCGCCAAAACCAAACTTGAAAAATTATACCGAAAGGAGGATTGACCCAATGTATCTTGCGTTTTACAGGACTTTCCGTCCCACTTCCTTCGATGAAGTAGTGCGCCAGGAACATATCGTCCGCATACTAAAAAACCAGATAGAAAGCGATAAAGTCGGGCATGCCTACCTTTTTTGCGGCCCGCGCGGCACTGGTAAAACCACCCTTGCAAAAATCTTTGCCAGGGCAATAAATTGCGAGAACCCCGTCAATGCTTCCCCTTGCGGTAAGTGCGCCGCGTGCCGTGCGCTTGCGGACGGTTCCAACCTCGACGTTTCGGAAATAGACGCGGCATCCAACAACGGCGTTGACGAAATGCGCGATTTGAGGGAAAAGGTGCAGTACCCGCCCGTTGCAGGCAAATACAAAGTTTATATCATCGACGAGGTGCACATGCTTACGCAGTCGGCGTTCAACGCGGTCTTGAAAACGCTTGAAGAGCCCCCGCGCCACGCAGTATTCATTCTTGCGACCACCGAGCCGCAGAAAATCCCCGCAACCATTCTTTCCCGTTGCATGCGCTTTGATTTTAAACTCATCCCCCAGCACGACTTGGAAGAGCTTATAAAATCCGTATTCAAGAAGACGGGTAAAGAGTATGAGGACGCCGCCGTTTCCGCAATCGCCCGCGCAGGCGCAGGAAGCGCGCGCGACAGCCTTTCGATTGCCGATATGTGCGCTTCGTACTCTCATGGCAAGCTCACTTACAACGACGTAAACGCCGTTTTGGGTAGTGCGGAATGGGCGAAAGTGGCACATATATGCGGGTGTATCTTAAACGAGGACGCTTCGGCGGCGCTTTCGGCGGTAGAAGAAATTCTTGCAACAGGCAAAGGCGTAGGTGTGCTTATCAAGGATATGCTTTCGTTTTTGAACGACTGCACGATAGTAAAAGTTTGCAAAACCGCGCGTGAAATTGTCAATTTGCCCGACGAAACTTATAAAATAATAGAAGA
>JAIDQV010000077.1 GCA_029062045.1 Clostridia bacterium | reverse complement strand
AAACGGCGAGATAGCGGGTGTTCACCGTTTTAATCTCAGCGGTGAGCTCTCTCCCCTCCGCTTTGTATTCGCCTCTGCCGTAACCCGTCATACTGAACATAAGTCAATTCCGCTCCAAACGATATTTTTGCTTTTATAGTATACTATAAACTATTTCAAAAAACAAGCCCGTTTTGCAGATTTTATCAACTATTTAAGCGCGTTTTATTCTAAAAATCGGTTTGCTCGTCGGCGAACAGCCCCTTTCTGCGCGTGGTTACCACCCGATAGCAGTTTTTCGGCGAAACGTCGAACAAGGTAAATTTCTGATTGGAGCATGCAAGCGCCCCGTCTATGCCCGCAAGATAGGCGGTCTTTTCGGCGCACAACACCACGGGCGCACCGTAAAGATATGCGTACGAACGTATTAAAAGAGGCGGAATATTGTCTATTACACTGTTGGTATGCACCACGACAATGTTGCATCCGCAAATGGAAAACGTTTTGAAATTGTCCGGGAAAAACAAATCGCTGTCAATGCACACCCCTACGTTGTAACCTTTAAGCTTATATACGCCCAGCCCCGCTCCGCTTTTGTAATCGTCGCCGTCCAAAACGTTGAGCATATCGCTGATACCCAAAAGCCGTCCGTTTTCGGCTACCGCCACCGACTTGCGTTTCATCCCGCGTGAAAGCGTACAGCAGCCGCACAGAACCGCGCATTTGTTCACGCCCGAGAGGCGTGCCATTTCCTCGAACTTTTCGCTTTTCCCAGAAAGCTCGCTTTCGTAATCCACTTCGCCGAGCGCGGTAAACGGAAACAAAGCGATATCGCAGGAGGGCAAACGGCAGGAGGAATTAACACGGCTATCCATACATAAGCAAATCTTCATACTCTACATCGTATTTAAAATCGTGCGAAAAGGTTACGCAAAACCGTTCTAATGCGGAAGTTAAACACATAATTTAAGGATATGAAAAAGACGACTGCATTATTGGCGGCAACCGCCCTCACCCTATCACTTATACCGCTGACAGCCTGCAACAAAACGCAGGATGAGAACCGTTCCAAATACGCGATAACCGCGGCATATGACGAAGCAAACAAGACTTTAAACGGCGTTGTCGACTTTACTTACTACAACGGCACGGGCAACGAAATAAGCGACCTTGCCTTTAACC
>JAIDQV010000076.1 GCA_029062045.1 Clostridia bacterium | reverse complement strand
TTTATTTGCGTATGATATACCAAATGTTTACGCTCGTTACGGACAGAAGCAAATATTTCAGGGTTAAGCGCGGACAGA
The DNA here is from genome assembly GCA_029062045.1 of Clostridia bacterium. Lineage (GTDB taxonomy): Bacteria > Bacillota > Clostridia > Christensenellales > Borkfalkiaceae > Coproplasma. The sequence goes on along the minus strand of JAIDQV010000076.1, from coordinate 4,354 downwards.
CCAAAGCGGAAGTTGAAGCCGAGCTTTGCGTTCCCGTAAAAAACTTCTTTTGCGGGGCGATAACGGAGGTAGGGGATAAAATGGAAATTTACACCTGCCTTCCGTTGGAAAGTTACATTTCTATATCCCGCAAGTTCGGGGTTTCCGCCGAAGAGCTTAAAGCGGTCAACTTTTCCAGGCCCGTTTATCCCTCGTGCAAGCTGTTTGTGCCGTGCAAAAAATAGTGCGTGAGCATATTATAAAATAACGACAAAAAAACGGAGGTTAAAATGTCATTTTTTTCCAACTTTCAATCGGACAAATGCCCCGGTACGATAAGCGGTAATCCCCTTAACGGAATGTGTGAGAAAGTGTGCATACAGGCACAAAAGATTTTTGATGCCTGCATAAAGCAGATTCAGATTGAAAACTATTCGCTCACGCTTACCGATAACGTACCCGCAGACCCTACATACCCTTTAACTTTCATAAGCGCAAGGTCTACGTCCTCTATGGGGAATATAACCAACCTTAACGTGGAAAGGCTTCACGATAAGCCCGGCTGCGCAAGAGTGCAGGCTACCGTAAGTATCCCCGTGGAAGTTCTCTACACCGATGCAAACGGGGTAGAGGGGGTTGCACAGTCTACAATCAGCGTTTCGGAGGACGTACTTTTATTCGTACCCGCGCCTTCGATTATGCCCTATAAAGTAACCAGCGAAGTTTCCGCAGTTTGCGCAGAAGGCAGGTTCAATCCCGACACGAATACTTTCAGCGTTAACGCTTGCCTCACCGTCATTTTAAAGGTCGCAATCGACGTTGAAATTCTCGTGCCCAGCTACGGCTACTGCGCTATTCCGCCCGCACAGGATTACTCGCAAGAGGTATGCGCAGGGTTCTTTGAATTGCCCTTGTACCCGCAAGGCAAGTCTTGTTCAAACAAATAACAAATTTTCAATTTCTCCTTTGCTTCCCCCTCAAAACCGAGGGGGAAGTTATGTTTTTGCTCGTTTTCGTAGTACTATGTCACGCATAATTGCCCGTTTTTGGGCAAAAAAGGCTATTTTTAAGCAATAAATCAAACTGCTTGAAAATTTTCAAACAAAGTGTTACAATAGGTCTATGCAGATATTTTCAATAAGTGACTTGCACCTTTCAGGGCTTTCGGACAAGCCAATGGACGTGTTCGGAAAGGGCTGGGAAAACCACTTTGAAAAAATTAAATCAGACTGGCAAAAGAAGGTTTTGTCGAACGAAGATATCGTCTTAATTGCGGGCGACACAAGCTGGGGCTCGACCCTCGAAGAAGGGCTTTACGACCTTGAATCTTTAAAGGAATTAAAGGGCAAAAAAGTCTTTATCCGCGGCAATCACGACTTCTGGTGGAACGGCATAACAAAACTTCGCAGCGCCGCCCCCGATAATAATTTTTACTTCCTGCAAAACGACTGCGTAAAGTTCGGCAACGTAATAATTTGCGGTTCGCGCGGGTGGACTTGCCCCGGCAGTAGCGACTATTCGGATACCGACGAAAAGCTATACAGGCGCGAGGCAGAGCGGTTCAAACTCTGTTTTAAAGAGGTGGAAAAAGTTCGGGAAGAAGGCGATAAATTAATCGTTATGATACATTATCCGCCTTTTTCCAAGACCGTGCCGGCAACCGAATTCACTTCTCTTTTCGAGGAGTTCAAGGCGGACAAAGTTGTGTTCGGGCATATCCACGGCGAAACCTTTTTCCCCTTTCGCACCGTAAAAAACGGAATAGAATACGTGCTCACATCCTGCGATAAAGTTGATTTTACACTTCAAAGAATACTTTAAAACGCTTTACTTTTATAAAGCAAACGTGATATAATCAAACGGAAAATCAAGGGCAGAAGATAAAAATGATTTTTGTTTCTCGTAAAGGGAAGTTTTTCCCCCGAAAAAGCTAATAATTATTCATGGCGGTTTGGAAGCTATTTGTTTTAAAAATAGCGTCTTTGCCGCTTTTTTTCTGTCAAAAAACTGAAAGGATAAAAAAATGTTAAAACAAAAAGACCTTTTGGGTTTAAAGGACTTGTCGGTTGAAGAAATTTACGAAATTTTAGACACCGCAACCGAAATGAAAAAGATTATTTTGTCCGACAAAAAGCAGTCCGACTTGCTTGCGGGCAAAGCGCTTGTTACGCTTTTTTACGAGAACAGCACAAGAACTCGCTCTTCATTCGAGCTTGCCGCAAAGTATTTGGGCGCAAGCGAAGTGAATATTTCCGTTGCTACAAGCTCGGTGCAAAAGGGCGAAACGCTTATCGATACGGGCAAAAACCTCGATGCGATGAAGGTTGACTTTATCGTCATACGCCACCAAATGGCAGGCGCGCCCAAACTTCTTGCCGAAAACGTAAAAGCAAGCGTCTTAAACGGCGGCGACGGCATGCACGAGCATCCCACCCAAGCATTGCTTGATATATGCACTTTAAGGGAAAAATTAGGCAAAATAGAGGGCTTAAAGGTGGCAATTTTGGGCGACATAAAGCACAGCCGCGTCGCTATGAGCAACCTTTTCGGGCTTAAAAAGCTAGGGGCGGAGGTCTATATGTACGCCCCCGCAACCATGATGCCCAAAGAGCTTGAAAGGCTCGGCGCGCACGTTTGCAAGAGCCGTGAAGAGGCTATCGAAGGCGCAGACGCCGTTATGGGGCTCAGAATTCAGCTTGAAAGGCAGAACGGCGGGCTTTTCCCTTCACTTTCGGAGTATTCCCGCTATTACGGCGTAAACGACGGACTTTTAAAGTACGCAAAAGACGGCGTTTTGGTGCTTCACCCCGGCCCCGTAAACAGAGGGGTTGAGCTTACCCCGCAAGTCATCGACGGCGAAAAGAGCGTCATTTTAGAACAGGTCACTAACGGCGTAGCCGTCAGAATGGCGCTTTTGAAACTTCTCAACGAATACAGGGAGGCGAACTTATGAAACTTCTCATAAAGAACGGCACGATAGTTACCCCCAAGGGTGAAATTAAGGGGGACTTACTTATTGACGGTAAAAAAATCGAGAAAATCGCCCCGTCCATTGACGAAAAGTGCAAAACTATCGATGCGAGTGGCAAACACGTTCTTGCAGGCTTAATCGATATGCACGTACACCTTCGCGAACCGGGCTTCGAGGGCAAAGAGGATATTGAAAGCGGTTCAAAAGCCGCAGTCGCGGGTGGTGTAACTCAGGTTTGCTGTATGCCCAACACCAACCCCGTGTGTGATAACGCTGTGGTTGCAACCTATATTAAACACCGCGCAGACGAAGTCGGGCTTTGCAAAATCCACCCCGTAGGCGCTATTACCAAGGGAGAAAACGGCGAAAGTCTTTCGGACATCGGCAAAATGAAGTCGGCTGGCATAATAGCATTAAGCGACGACGGAAAATCCGTTGAAAATTCCCAAATTATGCGCCTTGCTATGGAATACGCAAACGATTTCGGCTTGAAATGCCTTTGCCACTGCGAGGATAAGAACTTAGTTGACGGCGGAGTGGTAAACGAGGGCTACAATTCCACTTTAACAGGCTTAAAAGGCAGTTTACGCGCCGCAGAAGACATAATGATTGCCCGTGATATTGCATTATCCGAAAGTTTGGATATTCCCGTTCACATTTGCCACGTATCAACTTACAGCGGTGTGGAAATTATCAAAAGCGCAAAAGCGCGCGGCGTTAAGGTTACGGCTGAAACCTGTCCGCACTACTTCATTTTAACTGACGATATAATCACTTCGTACGACACTAACACCAAGGTAAATCCGCCCGTCCGCGAAGAAAAAGACAAACAAGCCATAATAAACGGCATAAAAGACGGCACTTTGGACTGCATAGTTACCGACCACGCGCCCCATTCCATAAAGGACAAGCAGGTTGAATACAACCTTGCCGCTTTCGGCATCAGCGGAATTGAAACCAGCTTTGCTTTAAGCTATACTTACCTTGTAAAGACGGGCGTGTTAAGCCTTGCCGAGCTTTCTTACAAAATGAGCGCCGCCCCCGCAAAAATCCTGGGGCTTGAAGGCGGCGAACTTAAAGAGGGCGGGGTTGCCGATATAACGATAGTTGATTTAAATAAAAAATTCGTCATCGACAGCAACAAGTTTCTTTCCAAAGGAAAGAACACGCCGTTCAACGGCTTTGAAGTCTACGGCGAAGTTCAGTACACAATAGTTGACGGCGCAATAAAATTCAAGAGGTAAAAAATGATAAATAAACTTATAAAAAGAATTATCGAGCTTCAAAATCCAACCTGCGTAGGTTTGGATACTGACTTTAGCTACCTGCCCGACGATATGAAAGAGGGGGTAAACAATTTCAAAAAAGCCGCCGCCGCGATTTATGAGTTTAACAAAAACATAA
>JAIDQV010000075.1 GCA_029062045.1 Clostridia bacterium | reverse complement strand
GTACAAAAGATAATTTTAGTCATAGTCAATTATATATCAACAAAACTTTTTAATCAATAAAAAACACCTTCATTTTAAAAAAAGGAGAAATAAATTTGGAAAAATTCGCGCTTTTGGATTTTTTGAAAGCCTTTCAAAGTCTTACCGCAAAAACAGGCGGCGAGCCTGTGACGGAAAAAGAACAAACGCCCCCGCCGTCCGCGCCCCCTTCCCCTCAGCCGCCGTTTTACGAAAGAAATGTAATGGCTGACGTAATCGCCCGCCACGAAGAAGTCGTAAACAGAATTAGAAATAAACGTTCCGTTTAATCGAGTTTTTACATAATCGGCTTTCAGCAAATTAAACAAAAAACCGCCGCTGACGCGACGGTTAATTATTATATGCGTTTTATTTTATAGTGGACTTTGCGTGAAGCCTTATATGACGGGGTAAGCCGTTAATCCAAAGGGGCGTAATTTCCGCCTGAATTAAAGGCATAATGTAGTGTACAAGGTCGTACGTAACGTTTGTGCCGTCCTTGTTAATCCACTCGCGGGGAACCTTCTTTTCGACGTTAGCGATAAGATGAACGTCGGCTTCCTCGGTTATGCACATATAGGGGTCTTCGGAAACGCGCTTCAAGGTAATAACCTGTCCGCTCTTGCCCTCGAACGCCGCTTTAACACCCGCACCGCCGCAGTTGAACGCTTCGGTTACGTCGATACGCGCCTGGATGTGCGCCGCGCAACGCTGCAGGGAAGAAAGCTCAATAGCCCTGGTCTTTACGCCGTAATTTTCTGCAATTTTGCCCGCAAGGTATCTTGCCGTGCCTGCAAGTTGTTTATGACCGAATGCGTCCACGTAGTCAACGTGGTCGGAAAGCTCGCAAACGTATCTGCCGTCGGCAATCTTAACGCCTTCGGATACTGCAATAACTACCGAGCGCTCTTCTTTGAGAAGGGTGCCTACGTCTTTTACGAATTTGTCAACGTCGAACGTAACTTCGGGAAGATAGATGAGGTCAACGCCCTCGCAGTCCTCGCCCTTTGCAAGCGCGGTTGCGGCGGTAAGCCAACCTGCGTTACGGCCCATAACTTCTATTACGGATACGACGGGATAGTCGTAAACCAAGCCGTCGCGGATAATTTCCTTGGTGGTTGCCGCGATGTATTTTGCCGCACTACCGAAGCCGGGGGTGTGGTCGGTAATTGCCAAGTCGTTATCGATGGTCTTGGGAACGCCTATAAACTTTATAGGCGACTTGATAATTTTAGCGTAGTCGGTTAAGCGCATTATGGTATCCATACTGTCGTTACCGCCTATGTAGAAGAACGCGTAAATTTCAAGTTCTTTAAGTATTGCGAAGATTTGGTCGTAAGTTTTTTCGTTACCCTTGATGTCGGGCAGTTTATAACGGCAGCTTCCTAAAAAGGACGAAGGCGTTCTTTTAAGAAGGTCCATATCCAAGTCGGTTTTAAGACGGGTCGAAAGGTCTACGATGTCTCTGTCCAAAAGCCCTTTAATGCCGTGAACCATTCCGTAAACTATATCCGCCCCCCTGTCCTTTGCGGTTTTATATACGCCCAACAGCGATGAGTTTATGACGGAAGTAGGTCCGCCCGACTGTCCTACGATTACGTTTTTCATTTATATTCCCCTTGAAATTTTAAAGTTACGGCTTGTACGCCGTAGATAAATTCATTATAATACGAAAAATATAAAAAATCAATATCAAATATAAATTTTTTTACTTTGACAGAGCTTTTACAATTAAAATAAGTTTTGCGGTTATATCTTTCAATTCTTCTTTTATTTCGTATATATCGGTATCGACGCCAACTTTCGGCGTCCACTTATCGCAAACAAACCCGTAAGGCAGTTTTGCTTTCTCTTCTTCGCTAAATTTTCCAAGGCGACACTCCCCACACCTATCAACATTAAAAAAAGTATAACTGACTTTTTGATAATGCATAACGAAGTATTTGCAATTATCACACGCCTTGCGCGTATTTTCTTTTGTTTTCATAACTGTATTATACTACGCGTTTCGCGTAATGTCAACGCGTTACGCGTACTTTGTGCTAAGATTATTTTATGATTATTAGTAAAAGATTAAAAGAGTTGCGCACAGAAAAAGGTTTAACACAAAAAGAAGTTGCTGAACAATTAGAAATGTCAACAACTTGTTACAGTGGTTATGAACAAGGATACAGAGAACCCGATTTGAAAACGCTTATTAAGATTTGTAAATTTTTTGAGGTATCGTCTGACTATTTGTTAGGGTTAAAGGACGAGTAACTATTAAGCAACATAATAACGCCGAAGATGCGAGCAAGACAAGGCGCGTGAGTACCGACCGCCGCGAGTTTACTTTGCGTAAATGAGCAAGGCGGCACGGAACGCAACACAGTATTGCGAAGTATATGCGGCGTTAAACAACAAAAAATCCCCGCCACTTGGCGGGGTATTTTTTATTTTAATTTATTTGTTTTTAACGAAAAGCGTTGTTGCCGACAAACCTGCGGAAACAAGACTTAATACGCCGCTGAAAATTGCGCCCAAGCCGAGGTCGCAAGCCTCAGTGATAAGTTCCTTTCCGTGTTTGATGTATGCGTCTTTAAGTTCGCCTTCAAGTCCTTCGGGAACGGCTATACAGAAAGTTTGCATTACGAGGAAGAAAAGAATTGCGCCCACAACGTAGCAAACGGTTGCAACTATGGGAAGAATTTTTCCGCCCTTGCCTAAGATGTTAAGCACGTTTAAAACGATACCTGCAAGCAACAGAAGATAGGGCAAGAAAATGAGGAACGAGAACGCCAAACCGTCGTCTTTATTGCCGAACGCAACCGAAGCCATTGAAACAGAGTTTTCGGTAAGTTTGCCTGTATAGGTCATTGCAGGTGCGCACAATAATATTATCGTAATGATTGCAAAAACTATTGCGCTTCCCGAAAATATCAAGTTCAAACCGAATTTCTTTTTAGATGCCATAAATAACTCCTTTATTTTTAAATAACAAGGCGCCCGATTCGGACGCCTTGATTTTCTTTTTTATCTCTTCGAGAACTGAGGCGCACGGCGAGCCTTCTTCAAGCCGTACTTCTTTCTTTCCTTTACGCGAGGGTCGCGGGTCAAGAAACCTTCCTTCTTCAATGCGGGACGGCAACCTTCTTCCGCCTGCAATAAAGCGCGGGCGATACCCAAACGGATTGCGTTTGCCTGGCCGGTGTAACCGCCGCCGTAAACGTTAACTAAAACGTCGTACTTGCCTTCAACGCCCAAAAGCGCAAGGGGCTGTTTAACAACGTACTGCAAAACCGACTGAGGGAAATAATCCTCGAAAGTTCTGTCGTTGATTTCTATATTACCCGTACCTGCGGGAATAAGACGAACGCGGGCGATAGCCTTCTTTCTTCTGCCTGTTCCCCAGAATTGGAGTTTTTTCTTTAAATTAGCCTTTGCCATATCCTATCTCCCCTTAAAATAATTTAAGCTCTTCGGGCTTCTGCGCTGCGTGGT
>JAIDQV010000074.1 GCA_029062045.1 Clostridia bacterium | reverse complement strand
TTCTTTAAATTAGCCTTTGCCATATCCTATCTCCCCTTAAAATAATTTAAGCTCTTCGGGCTTCTGCGCTGCGTGGTTATGTTCGCCGCCCTTGTAAACTCTCAGCTTCTTAATCATATCTCTGCCGAGGGAATTCTTAGGCAACATACCCTTTACAGCTTCGTATACTGCAAGGTCGCTTTTTTCGGCAAGCATCTTCTTATAAGAAATTTCTTTAAGACCGCCGATATAGCCGGTGTGGTATCTGTAAAATTTGTCGTCAAGTTTTTTGCCGGTAAGAACAACTTTATCGCTGTTTAAAACGATGACGAAATCGCCCGTGTCAACGTTGGGCGTAAACGTAGGCTTATTTTTGCCGCGAAGAATTGCAGCGACTTTGGATGCAAGTCTGCCAAGGGGCACGCCTGTTGCATCAACAACGTACCATTTTCTTTCAACTGTCTCCGCCTTAGCCATGAAGGTTTTCATTGTCTGCTCCTTATTCGAATATAGCTTGTTAAAAGCCGATAACTTCTTTTGAGAATGTAAACTTATTTTATTATTTTATAAAATTTCTGTCAAGCTGTTTTGTGTTTGGTTTGTAAAGTTTTTTAAATAATTTAAATTATTTTTCTTCGGGCGCAAAAAGGGGCGTTTTTTGCGAAAATTACTGAAATTTAAAGGTTTTTTGCATTAAAAAGGGACCGCCGTTAGCGGCCCTTTTCTATTTTTTGTTTTGAATAACCGTTTGATAGTATTCGTAATATTCTTTAGTGACTTCGTCCCAACCGAGATAGAAATTATCCTTTGCGCCCTCGCTTACGGCTTTAAGCGTTGAAGGGTTCTTTAAAATTTCGGCGATTTCGTCTGCCCAGACGCTTTCAGACAATTCCCACGCAAAGCCGTTTACGCCGTTTTCTACCCTCTCTGCCGAGCAACTTCCCGCGGCGGTTGCACACGGCAAGCCGTTTGCCGCACTTTCGAGAAGGACTATACTTGCGTTGTCGAACACCGACGGGAACAGCAACAAATCCCCCGCCGCAAAGTATTCGGCAATTAACTTTTTATCGGATATTCTGCCGACGAATTCCACGTTCTCGGCAATGCCCTCGCTTTGGGCGAGCTGTTCAAGGGTTTTACCGTAAACCCCGTCGCCTATAATTAAAAATTTGAAGTTGTCAAAGCCGCGGCGCTTGACTTCGCCCAAGGCTTTTAAACTGAACTGAACGTTCTTTGCCTCTACAAGTCTGCCCGCAAACATAAAGGTAACTTTGCCGTCAAGCGAATGCTTTTTGCGAATTTCTTCAACGCGTTCGGGGTCCGCCATTCCGCGAGGCATTGCGGTAGCGTTGTAAATAACTTTGATGTCGTCCCCGCGCTTACTGCCGTAATCTTGAAGGGTATCTATCATACCCTTGCACACAGAGGTTATTCCGTCGCTTCCGTCGATGGTCGTTAAGATATAGTTCATTACGAAGTTTCTTAAGCCCTTGCTTTTTACAAGGTTATACGCTTCGTCACGAAACTTCGTATGCACCGTAAACACTACGGGAATATTTAATTTTTTGCCGATTTTTAAAGCGTATCTGGGAAGAAGGAAGGGGCTGTGAAGGTGAATGATATCATACCCGCCCCTCTTTATAAGTTTTTTAACCCGCCCGTCAAACCACGGCATCGCGGCACGGTATCCGCCCCGCGTCGGCAATGATTTGCAGCGGTAAATTTTAAGCCCCTCTACCTCTACGTTTTCGGGATATTCGGGAACGAGGATATCAACTTCCCCGTATCCGTTTTTTTCAAAAGTGCGGGCTATTCCGTTCATAACCTCAATGGGCCCGTCCACGTTGGGATAGAAACAGTCCTGCACTTCAAGCACTTTAAGTTTTTTATTCATTTTCCCTATATTATATTGCGCCGTATTGTTTTAATTACTTTCCTTTTCTTTTTCACGCTTTGCTTTGTACTCGTTAGCTATCGCTTCAAGCCGTTCAAGGTACAGGTTGGTACATTCTTCCCAGGAAATATACAAATCCCTCGAAGCGTTCTCGCCCGCTTTTTTAAGTGCGGCGCGGTCGGATACCGCTTCCGCTATAACTTCCGCAAAGGAATTTTTATCGTCCTTTGCAAGGTAGCCGTTTACTCCGTGCGTTACGCCGTAGCCCGCGCAAGAGCCTTCGGTGAATACGCCGGGGGTTGAAAACGCCGCCGCCTCCACCTTCACCAAACCGAAATTATCGTACAGGGAAGGGAAAATAAGCAAGTCGCCGCGGGCGTACAAGTAGGGAAGATACTCTCTTTCCACAAAGCCCGTGAAGATTACTTCTTCGTCGGTGAAGCCGAGCTTATGCTTGTACTTTTTCATCTTCTTCAAATCCGAGCCCTTGCCTACCGCAAAGAACTTGAACTTAACGCCCTTGTCCTTTAAGACTTTGAGGCTGTCCAAAATCAAATCTATTTTTTTAAGTTTTTCTATTCTGCCGACGTAGATGAAGACTAGCTCGTCCTCTTTAAAGTTGAAATGCGCGTTTGCCTTCTTAATTAATTCCTCTTTGTTTTCACAGCGGGGGAAATCCGTACCGTAAGGAAGATATGAAATTTTACCCGTATAGCCGAAGGAACGGCACTGCTTTTCAACAAGCGGCGAGCAAACGAAAACCTCGTCGTACTGGTTGTAAGTTTTGCCCAATATTTCCACCATTTTTTCGGCAACGTATCTTGAACCTACCGCTTGCCTGAATATGGGGCGCATATTGGAGTGGAAAGTCGCGGTTGCGGGAATGCCCTGCTTTTTTGCGACTTTAAGCATGAACTTAGCCATGTTGAAAGGCGAATGGACGTGAACTATATCATAGTCCTTTTCCATTACCTTTTTAAAAAACTTTTTGTCTTCCGTCGCCCTGCCGTACTGCGCCGCAACTACGGGGAAGTAAATACTTCTGCAACGGATAATTTCGTAAGGCTGATTATCAACGTAATGTCTGTATCTGGGCGCAACCGCAGTTATATCGGCTTTTTTGTAGCCGTTTAAACAGTAGTTGTGCATACAGTTTATTACGCCGTCGACGTGAGGAAGGTAGACGTCCATTCCGTCCAAAACTTTAAGTTTCTTCATCATTAGTTTCCGTTTCTTTGGTATTGTTTATATCGCTGTTATCTGTGGGTAAAGTTTCAGTTAAATTTGCCGCACTCTTCTTCGCCTTTCTCGCGCGGTGAATTTTGCGGATAATTTCGTAAACGGTAAGACAGAGCCCTATTAATATATAGATGTAGTAGGTGGCAAACCGCCAACTGAACATCGACCAGAACTGCATTGCGCCCGTAACGAACATTGAAAACGCAAGTGCGCCCATACCTTCCATTGCGCCGGTGTTGCCCGGCGTGGGAATAAGCGCAACGCCGAACGCCACATAAGTGTTGATGGCGGTTACGGCAATAAGCGTTGAAAAATCCGTTGCTAAACCTACGGAAAAAGTACGCATAAGGAAATACGGCAAAGAGAAGTTCAAAAACACTTCTATTATACACAGTATTATGAGAATTACGAAAAGCAAGGGGCGTTTGGAAATAATTTTAAAGGTTGTGCGGAAATCGCTTACTACCTTCGTTGCCTTTGCAAGAGTTTTTTCTTTATCCTTGACAATTTTTACTTTGTATCCTAACCCTACCACTAAAGAGGCAAGTTTGTTAGAGAACTTGGGAAGAACCGCGAAAAGCAAAATCATCAGCGGCAACAACATATTTATGCCTAGCCCTACCCAACCTGCCACGAGAAGCAAAATTCTTGTAGCGTCGTCAAGCCCCGAAAGAACTTGCGTATTGCAAGCCATAAGCAATAAACTTACCGTAAGCCAGCAAATCATCCACACGAAATACTTAGTAAGTATTACCGCGCTTGAAGCCCCGCCCGATAATCCCTTTTTGTGCAGGTAGTAAATTTGCATAGGCTGGCCGCCCGTTCCGAAAGGCGTAACGTTATCGTAAAATTTACCTAAAAGCCCGACCTTGATGCCTGTGCGTATCCTGGTTTTGCCCGTAGTCGCTTTAATTATTACGACGTATTCAAAACATATGCAAGCCATGGTAACGAGAAGCACTGCAAGGGATATAAGCGCAAAACGCCAATCGCTTGCGGCGATAACTTCACCGAAGGATTTGAAATCGTTGGGGTCGTTGGTTCGTACTATTTCGAGCATCGCCCAGACGCTTAGACATATTACGCCGGCTAAAAGCACGTAACCTATCCACGCGTGCTTTTTCTTTTTAGGGGCTTCAACGGGAGCGCCTTCAAGGGATTTTAATGCTTCGTCAATTTCCGCCTCGTCCTCGTCCACAACGCCGTCGCCGTTCAAGTCGGCTTGAACTTCTTGTTCGTCGCTTTGGGTTTCAACCTCAGTTTCTTCGGAAGCGGCTATGCTATTAAGTTTTTCTTCTTGGTTTTCTTCCATATCCGCCTCCGTTAAAAATTTATTTTACTAATATTGCCTTTATTCTTTTTACACCTGCCGAAACGTTCTCTTGTTTAGCAATTTTAAAGGTGCCTAAAAGTCCCGTGTGCTCGGCGTGAGGTCCGCCGCATATTTCCTTTGAAAATTCGCCTATGGAATAGGTCTTTACCCTTTCGCCGTACTTGCTTTCGAAAAGTCCCGTAAAGCCCTGTGCCTTTGCCTCTTCAAGCGACATCTCTTTCATCACCACGGGAATATCGAGGGCAATTTGTTCGTTGATAAGCCTTTCTACTTCCGCCACCTCTTCGGGGGTGAGCTTGCGCGCAAAGTTGAAGTCGAATCTAAGTCTTTCTTCGGTAATGTTACTGCCCTTCTGCTCTATATCGGGCGAGCAAACCTTCTTTAATGCGGCGTGCAAAAGATGGGTTGCCGTGTGAAGGTTGGTTGTTTCTTCCTTGTGGTCTGCAAGTCCGCAGGCAAACTTCTGCTCGCTGCCCGCGCGGGATTTTGCCTGATGCTCGGCATATGCCGCCTCGTAGCCCTTCACGTCTACGCCCAAACCCTTTTCACGCGCCATCTCGTTTGTGATTTCTACGGGGAAGCCGTAAGTGTCGTAAAGGTGAAAAGCCGTTACGCCGTCTATCGTTCCGCCTGCGGGAAGGGTAGCAATAACCTTTTCAAATTCCTTGATGCCCTGTTGAAGGGTCTTTGAGAACTTGGTTTCTTCCTTTTCCAACTCCTCATATATATGCGCGGAGTTGGTTTTAAGTTCGGGGTACACTTCGGCATACTTCTTGACAAAGGTTGCCGAAACCTCTTTCAACGCGCCCTGAGGAAGTCCTATGTTTCTGCCGAAGCGGACAGCACGGCGGATTATTCTTCTTAAAATATAACCCTGGTCGGTGTTTGAAGGGACAATGCCCTTGACGTCGCCTATCATGAACGTTGCCGTTCTGACGTGGTCCAAAACTACGCGGAAGGCGCGGGTGACTTCGTCACTTTCGTCATAGGTATGCGAAGTGAGTTCCTCTATCTTTGCGATTGCGCCCTCGAAAATGTCCGTTTCGTAAACGCTTGACTTGCCGTTCAAAATGCACAGCGTGCGCTCTAAGCCCATGCCCGTATCAACGTTGCGCTGCTTCAAAGGCTCATACTTGCCTTCCGCCGTCTTGTTGTACTGCATGAAAACGTCGTTCCAAATTTCAAGGAAAGTGCCCGAAGGCGCGTCGTCGAACTGGTATGCATTGAGCTTGTCCGCCGCCGCGTGGTTGCGGATTATATGCATTTCGGTATCGGGGCCGCAAGGACCTGTTGTGCCCGCAGGGCCCCACCAGTTACCGCTCTTAGGCAGGAAGTAAATGTTTTCGGGAAGGATGCCGCACTTTTGCCAAATCTTTGCGCTTTCCTCGTCCTTGGGACAGTCGCTATCGCCCGCAAAGCAGGTTACCGCAATATCCTTGACTGGTATGCCGAGGTACTTGGGCGAAGTCAAAAACTCAAACGACCAAGGTATCATTTCTTCCTTGAAGTAGTCGCCCAAGGACCAGTTGCCCATCATCTCGAAGAAGGTGCAGTGCGAGCTGTCGCCGACCTCGTCTATGTCGCCCGTACGCACGCATTTTTGCACGTCGGTCAAGCGCTTACCCTCGGGGTGTTTTTCGCCCAAAAGATAGGGAACGAGCGGGTGCATACCTGCGGTTGTGAATAAAACCGTGGGGTCGTTTTCGGGAATGAGGGACGCCGAGGGTATTATTTTATGACCCTTGTCCGCAAAAAATTTCAGATAAAGCTGTCTTAATGTTTCACTGGTTAAATTTTTCATAGTCTGCCTTATTTTTTAATTATAGTATAGCCGTCTTTGCTGTCTTTTACAGTGTAGCCGAGCGCGTCGATTTCTCCGCGCAGTTTGTCCGCCGTGCCCCAGTCGCGCGCAAGTTTTGCCTGCCAACGCTTTTCGGCAAGAGATTGCACCTCTTCGGGAATTTCCACGGGGTTCTTTAAAGCAACCTCCGCAAGGTACGCCGCCGCGTCCTTTTTGAAGAGCCCCAAAAGCGAATAGGTCTTTCTTATCTGCCAAACGTCCTCGGCGCAACTTTTATCGCCTTTTGCAAGTTTTGCGGAAATATTTTTAAACAGTCCGTACAGCTCGGAAAGAGCAAGCGCGGTGTTGAAGTCCTCGTCCATATCGGCGTTGAACTTACTGTCTATTTCGGAGTTGCCCTTGCCGCCTTTGCCGAACTTTTCTTCCACAGTTTTTATCACGGTGTAAAACTCGGTCAAATGCTTTTCCGCTTCGGGGAAGAGGTCGTCCGTGATGTTGATATCGTTGCGGTAATTGTTTGAAAGAAGGGCGAACTTAATCGCCTCGTTGGTGTATTTTTTAAGCAAGTCTTCAAGTAAAAGGCTGTTGCCGAGGGACTTGGACATCTTCTGTCCGTTGACTTTTATAAGTCCGTTATGCGTCCAGAATTTTGCAAACTGCTTGCCCGTCAAGCTCTCGGTTTGGGCGATTTCGTTTTCGTGGTGGGGGAAAATCAAATCCCTTCCGCCGCCGTGAATATCTATTTGCTCGCCGAAGGCTTTATAGTTCATAACCGAGCATTCTATATGCCAGCCCGGTCTGCCCTTGCCCCACGGGGAATCCCAGCAAATCTCCCCTTCCTTCGCCGCCTTCCATAGTGCGAAGTCTGCGGGCTCGCGCTTACAATCGTCGTTTTCAACGCGCACGCCGTCAAGCATATCTTCAACCGAACGGTTTGAAAGGCAACCGTAGCGTTTGAAACTTGCAACCGAGAAGTACACGTCCCCGTTTTGTGCGGGGTAGGCGTGTCCGCTTTCTATTAAGCGGGTAATAAATGAAATAATGTTATCTATATTTTCGGTGGCTTTCAGCCAAAGCGTGGGGTCGTCCACCTCGAATTCCGCCATAACCTTGTCAATCTTTTTAATCATTTCGGCGGCGTAGATATCGGCGGGTATGCCCGTTTCCTTAGAGCGGGCGATTATCTTATCGTCAACGTCGGTATAGTTGCGGGCGTAAGTTACGTTATAGCCGCACTTTTCAAGGTACTTGCGCATAACGTCGTAGATAAGCGCCTGATAGCCGTGCCCGACGTGTGCCTCGCCCGAAACGGTTATACCGCAAGCGTACATTTTAACCTTCCCTTCTTCAAGTGGAATAAAATCCTCTTTTCTTCGGGTTAAAGTGTTGTAAATGCGCATAAGTTACTCCTTGTTTATTTTAACGACTTTTGCGGGAACGCCCACGGCGGTTGCGTGCGGCGGAATATTCGTCAACACCACAGCGTTTGCGCCTATCTTTGCATAATCGCCGACGGTTATATTGCCAAGGACTTTCGCCCCTGCCGAGATAACGCAGTTTTCGCCAACCGTCGGGTGGCGCTTGCCCTTCTCTTTGCCCGTCCCGCCCAATGTTGCGCCGTGGTACAAAACCGTACCTGCACCGACTTTTGCTGTTTCGCCTATTACCACCCCTGCGCCGTGGTCTATAAACACGCCCGGGGCTATCTCGGCGGCGGGATGAATTTCAATACCCGTCAAGAACTTTGCAAACTGGGAAACCATTCGGGCGGGCAGCTTTAAATGCATTTTATAAAGCCCGCTTGCAAGCCTGTGCCAGCTTAGGGCGTGAACGCCCGAATAGGTCAAAAGTATCTCTAAATTATTGCGTGCGGCGGGGTCGTTCTTCTTTGCCGCCGCTATGTCAAGCCTTAATTTTTTAAAAAACATAGTATTTTCCGCGTCTTTACATTTTACGCAAAAACGCCAAATTAAGGTACTTTAAATTATAGTAGTTTTCACGGCTAAAATCAAGCCATTTATTATGCAAATAATTAACATTTGAAAATGTGTTTTGAAAAAGCCTCTCATTTTGTTGACATCATTTTGTTAATATATTACAATAATATCAACAAAGCAATTATTATTTTCAAAAGATTTTGTTAAATTAACATTGGAGAGAACTTATGAAGCGTGAGAGAATTGAAGATATAGCCGAAATACTCGATAAACGCGGTAAAATGACGTTGGAACAGCTTGAAGAAGTTTTCCCCAACGTTTCGCAGATGACGCTGCGCCGCGACCTTTTCCAGCTTGAAGAGGACGGACGCATTATCCGCATACGCGGCGGCGCGATGTCGGTTAAAGAAGTGCAAAAGGTTTCGGGCGAGGCGTACACCAAAAAGACGACCATAAACACCGACGCGAAGATAGTTATCGCGCAAAAAGCTGCGGCTTTGATAGACGAAGGTTCTTGCGTGTTCCTTGACGGCGGCACTACGGCGATGTATCTTGCAAAGGAAATGCCCGATTTGAAGTGCAACGTTTTCACAAACGGTATTGCCGTGGGTATGGAACTTGCACAGAAAAAGAACGTTGCCATAACCATCGTTGGCGGACAGCTTATGAAGGATAACCTTTCCACCTCTTCCCCCGCGTCCAGGGCGTACTTCGACGCAACCAACTTTGAAATTGCAATAGTTTCGGCAACGGCGTTCACGCCCGAAAACGGATTCTCGTGCAATTCACAGATAGAAAGCGACCTTTTAAAAGACGTTTTCAAAAAGGCGCGCCAAGTTTATATGATGCTTGACAGCTCGAAGATAGGCAAAATTAACCCCTACACCTTCGCGCATATCGAGGACATTGACGTGCTTATAACCGACGACCACTTCCCCAAGGAAGTAAAGGATTTGTTCGAACAACAGAATAAAGTAGTTATGTAAGTAAAAAGGCTTCCCGCAACGGGAAGCCTTTTTTAGTCTGACCATTTATGTTTTTCAAGGGTTCTGTCCTTTACGTCGTCGTAAAACTCGAAGTATCTTTGGCGCACCTCTTCGGGCGTCATATCGTCGTCTAAAAGCCCGAGCATTTCGTCAATCTCTTCGGGGGTAAAATCCGAAAGACAGAATTCGCCGTCCAACGTTTGCGCAAGTTTCATTAAATCCCAGCCCGTAGCCTTCATAAACCACCTCTTTCTTTAATTATACAACAGATAAAAAAAAGAAGCAACCGCCTACGCAATCGCTTCTTCTTTTTTTGAAATCCGGCAACTATCATATCTCCCAGCCTTAAAAGGCAAGTACTTCCGACGCAAGTGAGCTTAACTTCTGTGTTCGGTATGGGAACAGGTGGATCCTCACCGCCATCGTCACCGGAATGGCTATAT
>JAIDQV010000073.1 GCA_029062045.1 Clostridia bacterium | reverse complement strand
ATGGCAACGGCAATTCTTTCGGCTTTCACCAAAAAGCCCGTTAAAAAGTCGGTTGCAATGACGGGTGAAATCACCCTTCGCGGCAAGGTATTGCCCATAGGCGGCTTAAAGGAAAAGGCGCTTGCGGCCTACCGCATAGGCGTAAAGGATATAATCATCCCCGCCGACAACAAAAAAGATTTGGAAGAAATACCCGAAAACATCCGTGAAAAATTGAACTTCATACCTGTTACCGAGGTATCGGATGTTTTCAAAACCGCCATCATAGGGCTTTAAACCTCGTATAAACTTCGCAATACGGCGTTGCACTCCGCTTTATTTCGGGTCATTTACGCTTAGTAAACTCCCCTCATAAATGCTCGCGCGCCTTGTCTTGCTTGTTTCTACAAGGTTTATATGAGCTTAAATAAAGGAACAAAATGCTTAAAATTACTAATGCGGAATTTATCACAAGCGCGGCGGTAAAATCGCAGTTTATCAAGTCGGATAAGCCTATAATTGCCGTTTGCGGCAAATCCAACGTCGGCAAATCCAGCTTTATAAATATGCTTGCAAACCGCAAAAAACTTGCCAAGGTTTCAAAAGAGCCGGGGCGGACGCGGCTTGTAAACTATTTCGACTTCGGCGAATTTATCCTTGCCGACCTGCCCGGCTACGGCTTTGCAAGGGTTTCCAAAACCGAAAAGCTAAAATGGGCAAAACTTTTGGACGACTTTTTTGCGGATAAAGAAGCAATCGCGCACGTCTTTTCGCTTGCGGATATCCGCCACGACCCCACCGCGGACGACAGGCAGATGGTAGAGTACTTATATTATCACTTAGTTCCTTTCACGGTTATTGCAACCAAGGCGGATAAACTTTCGCGCGCGCAGGCGGATAAAGGCATCACGAACATAGCCGCCGTGTACAAGTGCGGCAAGGGCAACATTATAGCAACCTCCGCCGAGACGCGGCAGGGGCTTTCAGAGGTTTTGGAAAAAATAGAGGGAATTTTACGGCACGGAGAAGAAGATGCTTGACGAGTTTTTAAAGACCCCCGCTGGGCACGCCGTTTTCGGCATAGTCATAGCGGTTGCGGCAATAGTTATTATAGAGCTTAATTACAGGCTGTTTTTCAAGTACGTCTTAGATTTTATCTTCGCGCTGATTGCAACGGTTATCTGTTCGCCCGTCTTTTTGGTTTGCGCGATAATCTCCAAAAAACGCGCGGGCTACGTTTTGGAAGAGGTGCCCTGCCTCGGCGCAAGGGGCAAGATAATTTACCTCAAATCCTTTGCAGGGATAAAGCGCGGAATAAAGAATTTACCTAGGCTTTTGGATATCCTCGGCTGTAAGCTCAGCTTCGTCGGGATTGCGCCTTTAAAACTTTCCGACGGCGCCCTTTTGGATGACAGCCAAATGGACAGGTTCGCTACCCGTCCCGGTCTTGTAAACCACCTCGTTTTGCGCGGGTACGAAGGCTTGACGTATGAAGAAGCGTTCGACTTGGACGCACGCTACTGCAAAAAGCGCGAGCTTTTCACCGACGTCTTTATCGTTATAAAAAGACTCGTCCTTGTAATCCGCGGCGACGGAAAAAGCTACCTCGGCGAAACGGCTTTATCCTACGGAGAAGTTCTTTTAAACCGCGGGGTTATTACCCAAACGGATTTACAAAACGCCGAAAGGAACGCCGAAGAAGCGCTTAAAAACGAAGAAATGCGCTCGGATATTAAAAATCAAAAATATAACTGAATAACGGTGCAATTATCGTACATACTACTTTTAAGGAGTGTTAAAATGGTAATTGCAAATATTATTTCTTACGTACTCGTACTTTTGGGTGCGGTAAACTGGGGACTTTACGGCATTTTCGATTTCAACCTTGTAAGCTGGATTTGTCAGGGACCCCGCTCTGTGGGTTCGATTATCGTCTACGTGGTAATCACCCTTGCGGCGGTTTGGCTTATCATTTCCCCCATCATTTCAGGTCACGGACTTCGCCTTGCTATGAGGGATGAGGAAGAAAGAGAAAAAAGAAGAGAAGCCACCCAATCCAACCACTAATAACTAAAAACCCAAAAGCGCGGACCTAGTCCGCGCTTTTGCATTTACTTAGGAGAAGATTATGGAACAGAGAGAAATTCCTTTATTGGAATATGACGGAAAAGAGGGTAAGGCCCGCCCCGAGCATTTTGTAAGTTTGCCCAAAAATTTACCCGAACGGTGCGTTATCGCCTTTTCAAAGTCCAGCGTGGCATATATCGCGGAAAAATACGGCGCGCCCCAAATTTCGGAAATTCATTCCTGCACGGTCAACCTTCCCATTTACGAAGTTGATATTGACGGCGTTAAAATTGCGCTCATAACGGGCTTTGTCGGTGCGGTAAACGCGGCGACGCAAATTCACGAGCTTTACGCGGCGGGCGTAAGAAAAGTAATTGCGTGCGGCGCGGCGGGTTCGCTTACGCCTAAGCCCCTCGGTGCGCTCGTTATTCCCAACTGCGCAGTGCGCGACGAGGGCGCAAGTTACCATTACGCGCCCCCTTCGTACGAAATTCAGGCGGACGGGGAAGTTGTCAAACATATAGAAAACACTTTGTCAAAACTCGGCTTGCCGCACGTTGCGGGCAAAACCTGGACTACGGACGCCTTCTACCGCGAAACCGAGGATAAAATCGCCCTTCGCCGCTCGCAGGGTTGCTTAACCGTAGAAATGGAATGTTCGGCAATGATAGCCGTATCAAAGTTTTTAAATATAAAGTTCGGGCAGATTTTGTACTGCGGTGACGATTTAAGCGGTACGGACTACGACAGCCGCAACTTCTCCCACGCAGACGACGTAAGGCGCAACCTAATCGAATACGCTTTGCAATGCGTAAAAACTTTATAAGTCATTGCAAAACAAGTTAATTCGTGATATAATCAAAATCGTTTATGAACGGCAAGATTAAAAAATTAAGTTTAAGGCAAAAAGCTCAGCTTGTTTCGGGCAAATCCTTTTGGCAAACGCAAGAATATACGGATGCGGGCGTTAAAAGCATAACCTTTTCGGACGGACCGTCTGGGCTTAGGGTGCAAAACGGCAAGTCGGACAGCATGGGGCTTAACGCTTCCAAGGCTTCAACTTGCTTTCCCGCGCACTCGGCGCTTGCCTGTTCTTTCAACACCGAGCTTGTAAATAAAGTAGGTTTTGCTTTGGGGGAGGAGGCGGCGCACTTCGGCGTATCAGTTCTCTTAGCCCCTGCCATAAATATTAAAAGAAACCCTTTAAACGGCAGAAACTTCGAGTATTTTTCAGAAGACCCCTATTTAAGCGGGGTAATGGGCCGCGAATATATTTCGGGCGTGCAGTCCCAAGGCGTTGGCGCGTGCGTAAAGCACTTTGCCGCCAACAATAAAGAGCTTGGGCGTACGGTGTACGATTCGGCTGTGGATATGCGCACATTGCGTGAAATATATCTTACCGCCTTTGAAATTGCCGTAAAGTGCGCGCGTCCCGCCGCCGTAATGACGGCTTACAACCGCTTAAACGGCGTTTACTGTAACGAAAACAAGTGGCTTTTGTCCGACGTTTTGCGCGGAGAGTGGGGGCACGAAGGTATAGTAGTGTCTGACTGGGGCGGAACTTCTAACCGCGTCGCAGGTATTAAGGCGGGCGCGGACTTGGAAATGCCGTTTTGTAAATTTTCGGCAGACGAAATTTTGGACGCGATAAAAAACGGCGAACTCACCGAAGAGGAACTAGACAGTTGCGCCCACAGAATAATAAACCTTTCGGACAAGCTCAACGGCGAAAAGCCAACGGTACAGTGCGACTTTGATAAAAACGCATCCTTTGCCGAGAGGTGCGCGGAAGAGTGCGCCGTATTATTGAAAAACGACGGCATACTGCCGTTAAACAAAAATGTAAAATTCGCACTCATTGGCGATATAGCGCAAAACGCGGTGCAGGGCGGCGGCTCTTCAAAGGTCAACCCGACGCGCGTTACAACCCTTTTGCAGTGCTTTGAGCGCGAAGAAAACTTCGCAGGCTACGCCCGCGGATATAACCAAAATGGCAAAAACAGTGCGTTTTTATTGAAAAAAGCGCTAAAACTTGCAAAAAACGCCGATATTATCGTTTGTGCCGTGGGCGTTACCTCAGGCGAGGCGGAGGGCGTAGACAGAGAAAATATTCGGCTTGACGAAAATCAAATTGAGCTTTTAAACGCATTAAAGAAAACGGGCAAGCGAATAGTTGCTGTGCTTTCTTGCGGAGGCGCAGTGGAAACGGATTGGGACGAAGGCTTAAACGCGCTTTTGCTTGCAGGCTTGAACGGTCAAGGGGGCGCAAAGGCTGTAAAAAGGCTGATTTTCGGCGAAATTTGCCCTTCGGGCAAACTTGCCGAAACCTTCCCGCATAAATTAGAGGATTTACCTAGCACTCAATATTTTACAAATAATGCATACGCTTGTGAATACAAAGAGGGTATGCGCGTGGGATACAGAGGGCTAACAGGCGCAAAGTATCCCTTCGGGTTTGGGCTGTCGTATACACAATTCGGATATTCGGATATACAATTCGGATATTCTAACTTTTCAAAAACGCCCGATTTTGTGTCGTTTTCACTCAAAAACGAGGGTAATTTCGACGGTGCGGAGGCGGCTCAGCTCTACATAGAATTCCCCGAAAATGCAAATTCGCCCAAACTTCAATTAAAGGGCTTTGCAAAAGTCTTTCTCAAAGCGGGCGAAAGCGCAACGGTGAAGATACCTTTCGACGAATACTCTTTCCGTTCCTTTGATGTGAAGAGCGGAAAGTGGGTGACGGCGCGCGGACTGTATAAAATTTATATCGGCGCGTCGAGCGAAGATTTGCGCCTGTGCGGCGAGGTAGAGCTTGACGGCGTTGACGGGGTTGCACCCGCCGAGTGCGAAAGCGTAAGCGCGGAAGAATATCAAATTGCCCGCAACGAAAAGGGGAGGGTAATCGCAAACTTTGGGGCGCCATTTTCCGAACTGAGAAATTCCCGCGGGGCGCTTGGCAGGCTTGCCGCCCGCATAGCGTTTGCGGCAACGAAACGGAACCCCACGGCGAACGGAACTATGCGGTACGTAACTTTGAGGACTGCGGCGCAGTTTGCAAAGTTCGGCAAAGTTCGGGCAAGCGGGCTTGTGGATATTTTCGACGGCAAACCGCTTAGGGGTATAGGCAAGATTATCCGCGGCGAAAAAAAGATTAAAGACGAGTAAACGGGTTATAAGAATAATAAGGAGTTTTTATGCAAGATATTTTTTACCCTTCAAAGGACGGAAAGAACACCATTCACGCGTGCCTATGGAAGCCCGAGGGCGAAGCACGCGGCGTTGTGCAAATTATACACGGAATGTGCGAGTACGCGGCAAGATACGCACCCTTTGCCGAGTTTTTGAATAAGCAGGGTTTTATCGTATGCGCGGACGACCATTTGGGACACGGGCAGTCGGTGAAGTCCGCCGAGGATTTGGGCTACTTCAACGGCCAGCGCGATTACTCGATAGTAGTGGAAGACATTCACGAGCTAAAACTCACCGTCCAAAAGGATACGGGCGGTTTGCCCTGGTTCGTTTTGGGGCACAGCATGGGGTCCTTTTTCTGCCGTAAATATATTTCCCTTTACGGGGGCGAATTTAAGGGCGCGATAATTATGGGCAGCGGGTTTAAATCCAAGGCGACTTTGAACACCGCGCTGTTTATGGTAAAACTCAATGCGGCGTTCTGCGGCTGGCGCAACAGAAGCAAGACGATTAAAAATCTTGCCTTCGGTTCGTACAATAAAAAGTTTAAGCCAAACCGCACCGCAAACGACTGGCTTTCCAAAAACCCCGATAACGTCGACGCATACGAAAAGGACGGTTTGTGCGGTTTCGACTTCACCAACAACGGCTACTATATTTTGTTTTCTATAATCAAACAGGCTTGCTCTAAAAAGGTTATTAATGCGGTGCCTAAGGATTTGCCCGTGTACTTCGTTGCGGGCGATATGGACCCCGTGGGCGACTACGGCAAGGGCGTTATAAAGGCATGCAACAAGTTCCACAAGGCGGGCGTGAAGGACGTATCCATTACCCTTTACGACGACAGCCGCCACGAAATTTTGAACGACTACTGCAAAGAGCAGGTTGAAAGCGACATCTTGGAATTTATCACGGAAAAATTAAATGGTTGAAAGCTGGAATATAACAATACCTTCGCTCACTAAAAAGAAAGAGCGCAAGGCTTACGTTTATCTTCCCGTGGACTACGACGAGGACGGAGAGTACCCCGTTATGTATATGTTCGACGGGCATAATCTTTTTGACGACGACGAGGCGACTTACGGTAAAAGCTGGGGGCTTGCCGACTATTTGGACTACACGCGCACACAGATAATTATTGCGGCGGTGGAGTGCAACCAGGAAGGCAACGGCAGGCTTGAAGAATACACGCCCATAAGTTTTGATGATGAAGACTTCGGAAAAATCAAGGCGAAGGGCAAGAAGTATATGGACTGGCTTGTTAAGAAGTTTAAACCGTTTATAGACGAGAACTTTGCCACAAACCCCGACCGCGAGCATACGGCGATTGGCGGAAGCTCTATGGGCGGGCTGATGACGCTTTTCGCCCTTTCAAAATACGGCAAATACTTTTCACGCGGGGCGGCGCTGTCGCCCAGCCTTTGGGTTGCGGACGGAGAGATACCGCACTTTTTGAAGGAAGCTAAGTTCGGCAAGGACGTTCTTTTATACGCCGATTACGGCAGTGAAGAGTTTAAAAACCACCCCAAACAGAGAAAGGTTTTTGCCGACACCTGCGCATATCTAATCGAGCGCGGTGTAAACGTAACCGCGCGCGTAGTAAAAGGGGGCACGCATTGCGAAGCCTCTTGGGAACAGCAAATTCCTTTCTTTATGAGTGCGCTCGGTTTTGACCCTGAGGAATAATAAAAGGAAGTACATATTATGAAAAACTTTATCTTTATTTCACCCAACTTTCCCGCAAACTATTGGAAGTTTTGCAGAGAGCTTAAAAACAACGGCTTCAACGTCTTGGGTATAGGCGACTGCCCTTACGATAACCTTTCGTTCGAGCTGAAAAGTTCTTTGAACGAGTACTACAAGGTAAACAGCCTTGAAAATTACGAAGAGGTTTTCCGCGCGGTTGCTCTGTTTACTTTCAAGTACGGAAAAATCGACTATCTTGAAAGCAATAACGAGTACTGGCTTGAACGCGACGCTCTTCTAAGAACGGAGTTCAACATCAACACGGGCTTCCATACCGCCGATATGAAAAAGGTTAAGTACAAGTCCGAAATGAAGAAGTACTACAAGAAGGCGGGCATAAAGGTTGCAAGGCATTATCTTGTTAAGAGCCTTGCGGGCTGTAAAAAGTTCATAAAGGAAGTAGGCTACCCCGTAATAGTTAAGCCCGATAACGGCGTGGGCGCGGAGGCAACCTATAAACTTAAAAACGACGAAGAGCTGAAAAACTTCCTAAGCAAAAAGCCCAAGGGCTACATTATGGAAGAATACCTCAACGCCGTAGTCAACTCTTACGACGCGATTGTGGACGGCGAGGGCAACCCCATTTTCGAGACGGGCTTGGTTGAAATGGGCGACTTGATGGATATAGTAAACAGTAACGATAACAGTTGTTACTATTATTTGAACAATCCTTTGGACGACGTGCGCGAGGCGGGAAGAAAGACTTTGAAGGCTTTCGGTGTAAAGAACAGGTTTGTGCATTTCGAGTTTTTCCGGCTTCTTAAAGACCAGCACATAGGCAAGAAGGGCGAAGTTGTTGCTTTGGAAGTTAATATGCGCCCCGCAGGCGGATGCTCGCCTGATATGATGAACTATGCAAACAGCACCGACGTTTACAAGATTTGGGCGGATATGATAGCTTTCGGCAAATCCAACGTTGCCCCGCAGGAAAAGTATTATTGCGCATATGCGGGCAGAAGAAACGGAAAACCTTTCCTTTATACCGAGCAGGAAATTGCGGACAAGTATAAAGAACATATCAAGCAAATTTGGAAAGTGCCCGACGCGCTTTCGGGATGTATGGGGAATTTGAGCTTCTTGGCAAACTTTAAGACCAAGGGCGAGATGAACGCCTTCTTCGACGACGTTACGAAAGAAAGATAAAAAGTGTTGCATTTTTTAAATTTCGGTGTATAATATAAGTACAAGGTAAAACCTTGGCTCGGCAACAGGATTGCCGCGCTGTCGATGAAGTTCATAGCTTGGTCAGGGAAGTTATGAATGGAGATGCCTTTAAGGGTTAACGTTTGCCGAAGCCTGAATAGGCGCAAGCTGAAAGAAAAACGTATTATTATGAGAATGAGCCTTCTTCGGAAGGCTTTTTTCTTTGCGCAAAAATTTTAATATGAAATATGTTCTAAAACGCAAATTAAACAAATAAGTTATTTACACATAGATTTTGCGGAGGCGGATATGCTGGATTATAACGTTTACGAGGACATCGCCGCACGGAACGGCGGAGATATTTATATAGGAGTGGTAGGACCTGTGCGCACGGGTAAATCCACGCTTATTAAGAAGTTTATGACTGAACTTGTCATTCCCAACGTGGAGAACGGCAACGATAAAGCCGTTATGGTGGACGAATTGCCACAATCCGCTTCGGGCAAATCGATTATGACTACCGAGCCGAAGTTTGTTCCGGCAAAGGCGGTTAAAGTCAAAATCGAAAAAGCGGTTGCAAACGTGCGCTTTGCAGACTGCGTAGGTTTTATAACCAAGGGCGCGAACGGTTTCGAAGAGGACGGCAAACCCCGTCTTGTAAATACGCCCTGGTCCGATAAGCCCCTGCCTTTTGCCAAGGCGGCGGAGCTTGGTACGGATAAAGTTATATCCGAACATTCCACAATAGGCGTTCTTGTAACTACCGACGGCTCTATCGCGGATATTCCCCGCTCGGGCTACGTCAACGCCGAGGAGCGCACGGTTGCAAGGCTTCAAGAGCTTGGCAAACCCTTCGTAATAGTTCTTAACTGCGTCGACCCCGAAAAGGCGGCGGCTAGAAGACTTAGGGACGAACTCGAAAACAAATACGGCGTTGCGGTAATTGCCGCTAACTGCGAAAAGCTGGACGCGGCAGGGCTTTTAAACGTTTTAAAAGCCGTTCTCTTCGAGTTCCCCGTAACGGGCTTCGACGTAGACATCCCCGACTGGATGCGCTTCCTGCCGCAGGAAAGTTCGGCAATTTGCGAGCTTTTGGAAAGAATAAAAGACGCGGCTTCGTCCGTAAACAAAATGAAGGACTGCACGGCTTTCGACAATATGTTAAAGGACTGCCGTTTCTGGAAGGGCGAGCCTTCCGTTTCCTTGAACCTTGCGGACGGTAAAGCAACCGTTAAAGCGTACGTTCAGGACGGAATTTTCTTCGAGATGCTGTCCGAAATCGCGGGCGACGAGATTTCCGACGAGTACACGCTTATGCGCTACGTTCGCGGAACTTCGGAAGCTAAGCGCGGCTACGATAAAATCAAGGACGCTTTGGAATGTGCCAAAATCAACGGCTACGGCATTGTTCACCCCGATGACGAGGATATGAGCTTAGAGGCGCCCAAACTCGTACGCCAGGGCGGCAGTGTGGGTATAAAACTGCGTGCAACCGCGCCCAGCTATCATATCGTTAAAATCGACGTAACGGGCGAAGTAAGCCCCATTATGGGAAGCGCGGCGCAGAGCGAAAGCATTGTTCAGGGAATGATGAACGGCTTTGAAACCAACCCCGACACGATGTGGGATACCAACGTTTTCGGAAAATCTTTGCGCGGTATGGTCAAGGAAGGGCTTGCGGGTAAAGTGGGCTCTATGCAGGACAACACCAAAAACAAAATGCGCAAAGCTATAACTCGTATAGTTAATGAAGGCAAGGGCGGAGTGATTTGTATCATTCTGTAAAGCTATTCCATATATTATAATAGCGACAGACGTTAGTTGCGTTTTGAGGACGCGGGTGATGAGTTTGCGGGAAATATAAAGGCGAGGCATTTTGCCTCGCCTTTAACAATTTTAGTCCTTGTTATCGAAGGGAGAGGGTACTATCATATCCCCGTTAGAATCAAACAAAGCCGCGCTGCTGTTTATATCGTCGTCTTTCAGCCCCGCGATGTATGCGTAATACTGTTCTTCGGTCAGTCGTGCAATCCTATGTTTCTTTTTGCCCATAAAAAGCCTCCGCCTTTTTTCTATTATTATTGGTAAGAAAAGCGGCTTTTATACGGGCGTTTTATTTTTCCCTGCCGAGTAAAAAGTCTACGGTGCAACCCAAAGCCTGTGCTATCTTTACTACGTTGGCTATTGTGGGCGTTGTCTTGCCCTGCACCCAATAGCGCATAACAGACTCTGCTATGCCGGTCATCTGTTGCAGTTTGTATCTTGAAGTATGAAAGTATTTTAAAACCTCTGGAAAGCGCTTGGAAAAGGGAGGGCAGGCTTTGAATTTGTCCGCAACGTTGTCCTCGTCAAGCCCCAAAAGGTAGTCTGTGGTAACGCTGAAATAGTCGGCAAGCCGCACCGTCATTTCGAGAGTAGGCAGTGCCTTGCCGCTTGTGTAGCGGCTTAAAGTGGACTCTCCGCATTCAAGCTCTTCGCTTACTTCGGTCAAATTTGCAAGGTTTTCAACGATAAGTTCTTTCAGTATTTCGGGGAAGTTTTCAAGTCCCATAATAGCACCTCATTAGCGGAATACCCGCTAAACCTGTATAATATACAAGTTTAGCGGGTAAATAGGCGTTTTGTCAACTGGAAATATTACCCAAAACCGAAAAATTTCAAAATATTTGCGTATTTTCATAAAAAATTAGGCAAAAATAGGCTAAAAAGGCCCTAAAAAGTGTTAAAACCTAACAAAATCCGCCCTAGACGCCGTCGGCGGTAAAGGGGGCGCAAATTGCATTACCCCCCTAATATGCCGCAAATAACGCAAAAAAAAGTGAAAATAAATGAAAAAAATAGTGTTAATAATTTTACTTTTTGTAAAAAAGGGTGTAAACTATTAATAGAGACGCCCGCACAAGGCGCTTTAATATAAGTAAATTTACTCAGATGAGGTGTTAATATGGCAGATAACAAGAACGTTCAGACGCCTAAGAAAGCAGACCTAATACTGCAAAGGCAGCGTGAATTATCCGCTAAGCAGGAAGAAGCTCTTAACCAATCTAAAATTTCCAACGGCAGAATGAATACTGCGCTGGAACAGATTGCCGGCGCAAGAGACGAAATCAACTTCGTTATTCACCAAGGCCGCGAAATGCAGGCGACCTTGCAGACCGAATACGAAGCGTTGATGCAAGAGTTCAAACTTATCGCAATGCAAAGTGAAAGTATTTTCAATGCGCTTTCCGACAAGGTTAAAGAACTTAACAACGTTTTGGAAGAAAGAGGCGGCGCACCCGTTGTTACGGCAGCGGAAGGCGCACCCGTTTACGCCGCTACGCAAGATATCGACTACGATTTGCTTGTTGACAAGTTAATCGCACGTTTGCCCGTTCAGGACGCTGCGCCCGTTCAGGCTATCGATTACGACCTTCTTGCCGACAAACTTGCACAGCGTATGCCTATGCAGGAAGTTGCGGCAACTTCGGCATTGCCCGTTAACGTATCCGTTGCGGACCGTGCAATCGATTACGAATACCTTGCAGACAAGATTGCTTCACGCTTGCCCGCACAGGAATACGTTTCCCCCGACTACATCGCTTCAAAGGTAGCCGAGCAAATAGTTATCCCTTCGGCGCAGGAATTGTCTGTAGACACAATCGCGGAGAAGGTTGCGGAACAAATCATCGTTCCCGAAGTTACGGCGGAAGTTGACAGCGACACAATCGCAGAACTTGTCGCAGACAGACTCGGCACGTTAGCCGCAGGCGATATTGACTACGATTATCTTGCGGCAAAGGTTGCACAGCAAATCGAAATCCCCGAAGTGCAGAACTACACGGCGGCTTCCTATGCGGACGGTCCCGTTCAAGCGGAAATCAACGAAGACGAGCTTGCAGACGCTATCGCTTTGAGAGTTGGCTCTCTTAAACCCGAAGACTTCGAGATTATCGTTGACGACGAGGGTTGCGAATCCATTTCCAAAGAGATTATCGAAAGGCTCGATTACGACAGCATTGCGACCGCGGTTGCAGAGAAACTGCGCGAGGCTAGCCTCGAAGAAGAGGAAGAAGAAACCGACTACGACGAGTTGGCTGCACGCATCAGCGAGAAGATTACCGTTGCAGGCGTCAACGAGGACGTTATTGCGGATAAAGCCGCGGCGGCGATGTCCAACTACCTTCCCGAATTCGACACCGACGAAATTGCAGACAAAGTGGCTGAGCAGCTTATCAACTCTATGCCTGCAATTACCGTGGACAGCGAAGAAATTACCAACGCCGTTGCGTCAAGACTTATCGAAGCGCAGCAGGATAGCGATTACGAAATCGTTATCGACGAAGAGGGCGTTGACAGAATGTCCGACAGCGTAAGCGAAAAAGTTTACCAGACCAACGACGAACGCTTTACCGCTATCGACAACGAAATTGCAGAAATTAAAGAACTTATACAAAACCTTCAAATCGTTCAGAACGTAGTTATTTCCCCCGTTGAAGAGGAAGAAACCGTCGAAGAAGAGTACGTTGAAGAAGTTGTAGAAGAAGAACCTGTTGAAGAGGAAGACCTTGTAACGGTAACCGACGTAATCGAAGAGGTTGAAGAACCCGTTGAAGAAGAACCCGAACAGGTTGAAGAAACAGAAGAAATTGAAGAGATCACCGAACCCGAACCACTTGTACCCGACACGGAGGAAGCCGTGGAAGAACAGGTAGATTCCGTTCCTGAGGTCGCAGAGACCACCCCCCCAGTGAACGCGGTCGTCGTAGAAAGCGATTCGGAATCGGACGACGACAACGATAATGACAATGATACCGACAGTGACGACGGCGACGGCGAAGAGGGCGAAGGCGGTGTTGACTTCCTCAACATGATGCGCTATAACCGCAGCTTCATCGCAAGAATCATTCAAAGCACGGACGAACAAAAGAACTATTACGGTAAAGTAAGAAACGCGCTTTTGAGCTACCGTAAAGTTAACTCTAACATTGCATGGGGCGCAGAGCGTTTCCACAAGGGAAGAGAGACCATTGCCCGCTTCAAAATCCGCGGTAAGACACTTGTTCTTTATATGGCAATCGACCCGAAGGAAATCGAGTATTCCGTATATCACCAGAAGGACGTTTCCAACAACAAATCGTTGCACGGTACGCCTACGATGATTAAGATAATGAGCCCCCGCGGCGTTAAAAAGGCTGTTAGACTTGTAGACTATATGCTTGAAAAACGCGACGGTATCAAGAGAAACGTGCCCGAACGTGATTACGCGGCAATGTATCCTTACGAGACCATTGAAGAGCTTATCGAAGACGGGCTTGTTAAAGACGTAAACAAAGATAAATAAAGTTTTTTACGGGGGTTAGGTTTTAACCCCCGCTTTATTTTAAAATGAACGCAAAAAGTACATAATTAAGTGAATTAGAAATTGGAGCAATATAATTGGAGAACGAAAAAGCAAAACCTTCAACAAGGTTACAGAGGCGTCGCCCCAACAAAAATCACAGCGGCGACAGGACGGAAAAGCCGTCAAAGAAGAATTCAGACAGAAGAAAAAATATTAATAACAGCGCGAAGGGCGGCGCGAAAAACGGACAGCCTAAACAGGTTAAAGAGAACAAACAGTCAAAGCAAACTAAACCGCAGAAAAGCGGCGGACGCGGCGGCAAGCCCGTTAAAATTATTTTCTTGGGCGGCGTAGGCGAAATAGGCAAAAACATGACCGCTATTGAGTGCGGCGACGATATAATCATAATAGACGCGGGTGCAATTTTTCCCACCGAGGAAACGCCGGGCTTCGACCTTATAGTACCCGATTTATCTTATCTTCTCGAAAACTCGAAAAAGGTAAAAGGGCTTATTTTAACCCACGGGCACGAGGATCACATCGGCGGTGTACCCTATCTTTTAAAGGAACTTAAAGTGCCCGTCATAGGCACTAAGCTGACGCTTGCGCTTGTAGATAACAAACTGCGCGAACACCGCCTAAACGACGTAAAGGAAATAACCGTTACCCCCAACCAGACAATACAGCTCGGCTGTTTTAAGATACGCACTATTAACGTAAACCACTCGATTGCGGGTTCTTTGGCTTTTGCCATAACTACCCCGCAGGGCGTTATCTTCCACAGCGGGGACTATAAAATCGATTTGACTCCCGTCGCGGGCGAGCCTATCGATTTGAAGACCATAAGCGAAATAGGTTCTTCGGGCGTGCTTTTGTATATGGGCGAAAGCACCAACATCGAACGCCCCGGCTACACCATGAGCGAAACGGTTGTGGGAAGCACCCTTGACAGGTTGTTTTCGGAAAACCTGAAAAGGCGCATTATTATTGCGACTTTCGCTTCAAACGTGCACAGGCTTCAACAGATTATCGACCTTGCCGTAAAGTACGGGCGTAAAGTTGCACTTTCGGGCAGAAGTATGCTGAACGTCGTAGAGGCGGCGGAAAAGATAGGTGAAATTACTATCCCCGACAACGCGCTTGTAGACGTATCGAAGATAAAGAATATGCTTGACAGCGAAATCGTTGTAGTATCTACGGGCAGTCAAGGCGAGCCGATGAGTGCGCTTACTAGAATGGCGAACGGCGAAAACCAGTTCGTAACCGTGGGCGAAAACGATACGGTTATAATTTCGGCTTCGCCTATCCCCGGCAACGAAAAACTAGTTTACCGTGTTATAAACAACCTTTACAAGCTGGGCGCAAACGTCGTTTACGAAAGCCTTGAAAATATTCACGTTTCTGGGCACGCCTGCCGTGAAGAGCATAAGATTATGCACAGCCTTTTAAAGCCCAAATACTTTATCCCCGTACACGGCGAGTACAGGCATTTGAAAAAACACGCACAGCTTGCCGAAGAGCTTGGTATGCCCGAAAGCAGGATATTTATTCCCGACATCGGCGACTTAATAGAAATTTCTTCAAAGGGTGTGAAGAAGGCGGGCAGCGTACACGCGGGTTCGCGACTTATCGACGGCGAGGGCATCGAGGACGAAAGCCAAAGCCTTGTTATAGAGGACAGGCGCCAGCTTTCCGAAGAGGGCTTGTTTATAGTTTCGGTTGCGGTAAGCGGCGGCGAGGTCGTGGGCGAGCCTGCAATAAATTCGCGCGGGTTCGTGTTTGATTTCCACCGCGATTACGACAAGGAAATACGCGAGGTTATAGGCCGCGCCATAGAGAGCGTGAACATTTCCCGTAGCGGCGTTGACGAGCTGAAAAAGGCGATTAAGCGTTCGCTTAGGAACTACCTTTTAAAGAAAACAAAACAGTCGCCTATGGTGGTACCGATAGTTATCGAGTTATGACAGAATTTGATTACGCACACAAGAATACGCAAGAAGGAGAGCGGGCTACGAAAACCGCGCCCTTCAACAAGCCGCAGGTGGAAGAAGAAATTCGCGCTCTGCGGCTGAACGCGTTTAAAGAAGAAATACCCGTTTCCGACGACGAAACTCTGTGCTTTTTGCAAACGGTTTTAGCGGCGTTGAAACCGCAAAATATTTTGGAGCTTGGCACGGCGGTGGGCGTGTCGGGCGCGGTAATGCTTAAAATTTGCACGGGTGCGCATTTAACCACGGTTGAACGCGACGCAAATTTTTATAAAAGCGCGGTTGAAAATTTTAAAAGCCTAGGTTTGGCGGAAAGGGTTACGGCGATTTTCGGCGACGCGGGCGAAGAAATTTTAAATTTGCCCGAAGGTACTTTCGATTTTATTTTTTTGGACAGCGCGAAGGTGCAATATATAAAATACCTGCCCAGACTTAAACAGCTTTTGAAAAAGGGCGGGGTGCTTGCGGCTGACGACGTGTTGTTGTTCGGTTACGTAACGGGCGAAGAGGAAGTGCCCAAAAAGCGCAAGATGCTTGTAGAGCATATCAAAGAATATATTTCCGCCGTAACGGACGATGACGAATTGTACACGACGGTTTTGGACATAGGCAACGGCGTTGCCTTGAGTGTGAAAAAATGAAGGTAGAATTATTAGCCCCGGCGGGGAACTTTTCAAAACTGAAAACCGCGCTTTATTTCGGCGCGGACGCGGCTTATATCGGCGGCAAGGACTTTTCTTTGAGGTCGTTCGCCGATAATTTCACGCGCGAAGAAATGGCGGAGGCGGTGCGCCTTGCTCATTCTTCGGGTAAGAAAATTTACGTTACCGCAAACATCTTTGCAAAAAATGCGGATATGGCGTTGATGGAAGACTATTTTGCATTTTTGCAAAGTGCGGGCGTGGACGCGGCAATAATTTCGGACAGCGGCGTGTTTTACGCGGCTAAAAAGGCGGCGCCGAAACTGCCTGTACATATTTCCACGCAGGCGAATTTAACCAACAAGTACGCCGTTAAATTCTGGCGCGAACAGGGCGCGACCCGCGCTGTTCTTGCCCGCGAGCTTTCGATAGCCGAGATAGAGGAAATTCATTACTTCGTGCCCGATATGGAACTTGAAGTTTTCGTTCACGGCGCGATGTGCATTTCCTATTCGGGCAGGTGTTTACTTTCAAACTACCTTGCGGGTAGGGAAAGCAACCGCGGCGAGTGCGTTCAGGCTTGCCGTTGGAACTATCAGATACGCAAGTCGGACGAAAAGTCGGACAGCGGCTGGCTTGAAGCGCAAGAGGACGGGCGTGGCACTTACATTTTGAACAGCAAGGACTTGAATATGTCCGCTCACCTGGATAAACTCGAAAAGGCGGGTGTATGCTCTTTCAAAATCGAGGGCAGAATGAAGTCCGAGTACTATCTTGCAACGGTTATAAACGCATACCGCCGCTGTATGGACGGGGGCTTTAACAGGACGGTTGAACGTGAGCTTTTGACCGCCGCGCACCGCGACTATACCACTGCGTACACCTTGGGCGAAAACGAAAAAACCGTAAACTATACAGACAGCCAAACCAAGGGCGACTGCGATTATATTGCGAACGTCGTTGGCGGGGGCAAGGGTTTTGCCGAGGTTGAAATGCGCGGAAGGTTCAAGGTCGGCGACAGGTTGGAAGTTTTAAGCCCGTCGGAAAACTTCGGTAAGTCATTCACCGTTGAAAAGGCTTTTACGGACGGCGAAGAGGTGGACGACTGCAAGCTCGTTCAGAAAATTTATAAAATAAATTGCCCGTACGAACTTAGAAGCGGGGATATTTTGAGAAGAAGAAAATGAACTATCAGGTAAAAAATATTTACGGCAAAACCAACAAAAATAAAGTTACGGTGAGCGTGCCCGGCTCTAAAAGCATTACGGCGCGCGCCTTGCTTTTGGCTGCTATTGCGGACGGAACGAGTACACTTTTTAACGCTCAGTTTTCGGACGACTGCCAAACCTTTTTAAACTGCATTAAAGATTTGGGTATTTCCGCAGAGGTTCACGGCACGACCGTAAAAATTACGGGCTGCGGCGGAAAGCTGAATATTAAAGAGGGGAAAATCAACGTAGGCAGCGCAGGCACTGCGGCAAGGTTTTTACCTGCCTTTTTGGCTTTTCAGGAGGGCAAGTACTGTTTGGACTGTTCCGAACAGATGAAGGCGCGCCCTGTTGCGCCGTTAATTTCCGCGCTTAAAAGTTTGGGGGCAAAATTTACCTTCCACGGCGAAGAAAACTGTTACCCTTTCACCATAGAGGGCACTTCAAACCCGGCGGACGAAGTTACCGTTGATATTACTAAAAGCAGTCAGTTTTTGTCCGCGCTTTTAATTTCGGCGGCGTGCGCGGGTAAGCCGTTACATATAAAAGTGAACGGCACGCACGGGCTTGACTACGTCAATATGACTTTGGATATGATGTGGTCGTTCGGGCTGACGGCGGAAGAAGGAAAGGGCGGGTACACGGTATGCGGAAAGTACTCGGCTAAAAAGTACGACATCGAGCCCGATATTTCGGCGGCGTGCTACTTTTATGCAATGAACAAAATTTTGGGTACGGATATTTCCGTAAGCGGCGTTATGCCCCACAGTATGCAGGGGGATAGTAAGTTTATAAAACTTTTGCAAAACTTCGACGGCGGAAAGGTGGATATGCACGAATTTTCCGACCAGGCTTTGACCCTTGCGGCGGTTGCGCCCTATCTTAAAAACCCCACCGAAATTTGCGGGGTTGCGCATATAAGAAAGCAAGAGTGTGACAGAATTTCCGCGATAGCCCAAAACCTTGCCGCTATGGGCGTAAAGTGCGAAGAAAGGGAGGACGGCGTTAAAATTTACCCCTCGGCACCTAAGCCCGCTTTAATTAAAACCTTCGGCGACCACCGCGTTGCAATGGCTTTCGCGGTTACGGGGCTTAAAGCCGACGGAATAGAGATTGAAAACGCCGAAGTTTGCTCTAAGACATTCAAAAATTATTTTGAAGTATTAGACCAAACCTGCGCCGAACTTACGAAGTAAGTTACATATGGAAAGAATAGTTATTCATTCAGACCTTAATAATTTTTACGCGTCGGTGGAAAGAATGCTTCACCCCGAGCTTTTGGGCAAGCCACTTGCGGTTTGCGGAAGCAAGGAAGAAAGGCGGGGCATAGTTTTAGCTAAGTGTGAAATTGCAAAGCGGTACGGCGTAAAGACGGGCGACACCGTTTGGCAAGCCGAAAAGAAGTGCCCGGGCATTATCATAGTGCCGCCGCACTTCGACGAATATATGAAGTATTCCCGCAAGGTAAAGGCAATTTACGCGCGGTACACCGACTTAATCGAAAGCTACGGCATTGACGAGTGCTGGCTGGATTTGACGCACTCGACACTGATTTTTCCGCCCTTTGAAAACAAATTTATAACGGTGGACGGCGA
Source organism: Clostridia bacterium (assembly GCA_029062045.1). Classification (GTDB taxonomy): domain Bacteria; phylum Bacillota; class Clostridia; order Christensenellales; family Borkfalkiaceae; genus Coproplasma. The sequence goes on along the minus strand of JAIDQV010000073.1, from coordinate 21,578 downwards.
AAAGCACTTCACCGACGAATACCTCAGATTTTTGGGCGATACTATCCGCACAATCGTAAAAAAGGAACTTAATTTGACGGTGTCCTGCGGGGTTTCGTTTAACAAGGCGTTTGCAAAGTTGGGCTCGGACTTGAAAAAGCCCGACGGTACTTCGGTAATTTCAAAGCTGAATTATAAGTCGGTTATTAACCCGCTGCCCGTCGAGGATTTGCTGTACGTCGGCAAGGCAACGAAGGAAAAGCTGCGCGGTATGGGGCTTAACACCATAGGCAAGTTAGCCGACGCCGACGACGAAATGATAAAAAGGGTTTTCGGCAAGTTCGGGGAAACGCTTTTACGGTATGCCCGCGGCGAGGACGAGGACGAAGTTAAGCATATGGACGACAAGCGCGAGTATAAGTCCATAGGCAATTCCTGCACCTACCGCGAGGACGTAACGGATATAAACCGCATAGAAAGGCTTTTATACGTTTTATCCGAAAGCGTGGCGGCGAGGCTGAGAGAAACGGGGCAGGGCACTGCGGATACCGTTCATTTGTGGGTTAGATTTGATAATTTATCGGATTTTTCGGTACAGAAAAAGGTGCGCCACACCGTGCTGTGCAGTGAAATAGCAAAGCACGCCTTCGAGCTTTTCAAAGCCAACGTTTTGCCCCCTTTCAAAGTGCGCGCTATGGGCGTAACGGTGTCGGGGTTCGATAACGGAATTTCGCAAATTACCATTGACGAAAGCTCGGGCAACTATAAAAAGCTGGAAGCGGTAGAGAGGTGCGTGGACGCAATACGCAAAAAGCACGGCTATGAAAAATTACAGCGCGGGATAATTGCCGCCGAGCCCGAAGAGATGAAAAACGACATAAAGAACAGCCATCTTATTAAGCCCGCCAATTTCGACGACAGGGGAGAGAACGACCCTAAATAACGTTTGACAATTAGTAAATATTAATAATATAATTTAACGGTAATATTTTTTAGGAGAAAATTTATGAGGCTTCCCGAAATGTTCGGCGAAAACGTGTTTAACGACTCGGTTCAGAAAGAAACCTTGCCCAGCGAAGTTTACAAGGCTTTGAGGGAAACTATCGAAGCGGGCAAACAGCTTGACGTATCTATCGCGGGTGCGGTTGCTTCGGCAATGAAGAAGTGGGCGGTGTCCAAGGGCGCAACCCATTACACGCACTGGTTTCAGCCCCTTACGGGCTTAACCGCCGAAAAGCACGACAGCTTCATCGAGCCCGAGGGCGACAAGGTTATTATGCGCCTTACGGGTAAAAGCCTGATTATCGGCGAATCGGACGCTTCTAGCTTCCCTTCGGGCGGTTCGCGTGCAACTTATATGGCGCGCGGATATACCGCGTGGGACCCGACCTCGCCCGCGTTCGTAAAGGAAGGCACCCTTTACATACCTACGGTTTTCGTATCCTACACGGGTGAAACACTGGATAAAAAATCCCCTCTGTTGCGCTCGATGACGGCTATCGACAAGCAGGGCAAAAGGCTTTTAAAATGCTTCGGCATAACCTGCAAAAAGGTGTGCTGTCAGACGGGACCCGAACAGGAATACTTCCTCATTTCCGAGGAGGAGTATTCAAAAAGAAAGGACTTGGTTTTGACGGGCAGGACGCTTTTCGGCGCGCCCGTAACCAGGGGGCAGGAATTAGAGGACCATTACTTCGGCGTATTGAAGACAAAAATCGCCGACTACATGCGCGATTTGGACGAAGAGCTGTGGAGCTACGGCGTACTTTCCAAAACAAAGCATAACGAGGTTGCGCCCGCACAGCACGAGATGGCGCCTGTGTATTCGTCAACCAACGTTGCCGTTGATACCAATATGCTTACCATGGAAATTATGAAGAAGGTTGCCCGCAAGCACGGGCTTGTATGCCTTTTGCACGAAAAGCCCTTCAAAGGCATAAACGGAAGTGGCAAGCACAACAACTGGTCTATTTCGACGGATACGGGCTTGAACCTTTTAAAGCCCGGTGAAAACCCCGAAAGCAACACTCTTTTCAAACTTGTTTTAACTGCGGTTATAAAGGCCGTTGACGATTATCAAGGCGTACTTCGCGCTTCTATTGCATCTGCGGGCAACGACCACAGACTTGGCGCGGACGAAGCTCCCCCCGCAATAATTTCGGTGTACCTCGGCGACCAGCTCGGCGCGCTTGTGGACAGCATTGTAAAGGGCGAAAACTACGTTGCAAGCAAGAAGGCGGAAGGCTCTATCGGCGTGCCCGAAAGCCCCATTTTCCCCAAAGACGCGACGGACAGAAACAGAACTTCGCCTTTCGCGTTTACGGGCAATAAATTCGAGTTCCGTATGCTCGGCTCGCAGGCAAACGTTGCCGACGCAAACACGGGGCTTAATACCATAGTTGCCGACGCGTTCGACCAGTTTGCAACCGAACTCGAAGGCAAGAGGGACGTTGAAAAGGCGGCGGAAGCTATAATTAAGCGCGAACTTAAAGCGCACTACCGCATAATTTTCAACCACGACGGTTACGGTCCCGAATGGGAGCCCGAAGCGTTAAAGCGCGGACTTTTAAACCACAAGAACACTGCCGACGCGACCCCCGTTTTGTACGAGGATAAGAACATAGAAGTTTTCGTCCGCCAGGGCGTTTACACCAAAGAAGAGGCGAAGGCAAGGGCGGATATCCGCTTGGAGAACTATACGAAGATTATCAATATCGAGGCTTTGACTATGGTGGAAATGGCTAAGCGCGATATTATACCCGCGGTGTCGGACTTCGTTGCCGAGCTGTGTCAGAACGTGGCTTCAAAGCAAGCCGTTTGCGATAAAATTCCTTTTGAAACCGAAAAGAATTTAATTGCCCGCCTTGCAGAACTGAACGATAAGACGAGCGCGGCGGTTGCAAAGCTCGAAGAGCATTTGAAAGCCGTAGATAAGTCCAAGATTTTGGAAGCGTCGCAGGCTATGGCGCACATAATTATCCCTGATATGGAAGAGATTAGGGCGTACGTCGACGAAATGGAAACGCTTACTTCGGCTGATTACTGGCCTTATCCGACTTATTACGATTTGTTATACAGCGTAAAATAATGAAAAGCCCCTTTTAAAAAGGGGGCTTTTTTTAAATGACAATTTTGTAAGCGTATGTTATAATGGCAAGGTAATGAAAAAATATTCTAGGCTTATATGGGATAACGCCCTCAATATGGTTATTATGTCCGTGTTGACGGGACTTTTCGCGGGCGTTGTCGTAACCTTCTATAATATTTTGATGTCGCTGGGCGAGGAAACGTCGGAAAACCTTTATTCGATGCTTTTAGAAAACCCCGCGTTCATTCCCCTGTTGTTTGCGGGGCTTGCGGCGGGCGCGCTTATTATAGGAACGCTTGTAAAGCTAGTCCCTATGATACGCGGAAGCGGCATTCCCCAAATAGAGGGGGCGGCGCGCGGCGTAGTGCGCTTTAAGTGGTACGTAACTTTAACTTCGATGTTCGCGGCTTCTTTGGCTTGCGTTTTGATGGGCTACCCTGCGGGCGCGGAAGGACCTTCGCTTGAAATCGGCGGGTGCTGCGGCTCGGCTACGGGCACCCTTTTAAAGCGCAACCAAATGGTTAAAAGACTGCAAATTGCAAGCGGCTCTTCGGCGGGCCTTGCCGTTGCCTTCAACGCGCCTATAACGGGCGTGGTGTTCGCGATGGAAGAGGCGTTCCGCTCGTTCTCGCCGCAGGTGTTTATTTGCGCCGCGATAAGCGTTGCAACCGCCGTCGTTACAAGAAACGCTATCCGCCCTGCGCTCGGATTCGGCGTGGGCTTTGCGTTTGAAGGCTTTGAATTTGCACAAATAGGCTTCGGCGGGCAGGACCTCATTTTCTTCTTGTGGGTGGCGCTTGCCGCTGTCATAGTTTCGCTTGCGGGCGTCGGGTTTTATTACCTTGTTTTCGCTTCCAAAAAACTTTTCAAAAAAATTAAGTTTTTGAAGGGTGTAGGTAAGTATATTATTCCTTTCGCGCTTGCGGGCGCGTTCGGGCTTATAACCCTTTATTCCACAGGCGGCGGTCATTCCTTTATCGACGCGCTGGCAACCGAAGGTTCGGGTGAAATAGGCGGTATTTCGGTATTCGGCTTGGGGCTTATAATTAGCCTTGTAATTATCGTGGTTATCCGCTTTATTACCGCTGTTATGACTATGGGCTGCGGCGTGCCCTGCGGCGTGTTCATTCCTATGCTTGCAATAGGCGCGGGCCTCGGCGCCATTTTATCCCTTTTATTCCAAATGGGTGGAATGGACCCTAAGTACGGCGACTATCTTATAATAATCTGCATGGCGGCGTTCTTCACCTGTATAGTCAAAGCGCCCATAACGGGTATGGTTATGGTGTTCGAGCTTACGGGGCAGTTTGTAAACTTCTTGCCCGCGCTTTTGGGCGTTGCCATAGGCTACCTTGTCGGGTTGCTGTTTAAAACCGAGGCTATTTACGAAAAGAACCTTGAACAGTACATCGCCGACGAAAAATTGTACGAAAAAGTCAAAAAAGTCCGTCTTGAACTTAAAGTTATGTTAAACTCTAAGGCGGACGGCGCTGCCGTAAGAAAGATAGTTTGGCCCACTAACGGACTTGTTGTGGGCGTTATCAAAGAGGACGGAGCCCAAAGCGTTGCCGACGGTGAAACCGTTCTTCACGCAGGCGAAAGCATTATTTTCGAGTGCGAGACGGACGACGAGAAGGAGCTTTTGGACTATATGTATTCCATAGTCGGCAAGCAGAAAAAAACGCCTAAGGAGGGGCAGAATGAACAAGGTTGACGAAAGATGCGCCCAGAATAAGCACGCAAAATTTCATTATGCTTCCAACCGCATTTTCAGCGAACTGAAAGCCATAAAAGTCGTTCTGTATATCCTTGCGATAGTCCCCGTCGTGCTGTCGTTTATTCCGCAGGTCAAAAGCGAATACAATCTTATATGTTCGATAATTTCCTTCGCGCTGTCAATAGTTACCGAGTGCGTTACTTCGTTTTTAACTAAGCACAAGGACGTGGGAATACATTCTTTGCAGTTGTACGAAACGGGTGTAACCGGTACGCCGTTTTCAAAAATAGAGTACGACAGGGAAATGACCAACGACTTGAACGAGCTTGCAATAAGAAAAGGTTTATCCAAGGCGCAAGAGGTTGAGGAAAAGTATAAAATAGACGTTCCCGCAGACGTTGCGGACGATTACAGCTATATGTACGTTTGCCGTATAAACGCGGCTACGAACAAGTACCTGTTAAGCCGAATTTTTTACATATATTTCTTCTTTTTAATGGGCGTTGTCGCGCTGTTTGTGGGAATGATTTTCCTAAAAACCGAAACTAAGGAATATCTGGCGCTGATTATCGCGTTCTATCCTTTGGTAAGCCCCATAATTAAAGACTGCAACAGCGCAAAGGAATGTATGCGCAACTGTACAAAAACCTGCGCGGACATAGATAACTTCTTTGCCGACGGCGACGTTTCAACCGAAAGGCTTGCGAGAATGAACTATTACGTTCAGCAGCTCGAATACGAAATGTACAGAAACCGCCCCGTTATATTCAACTTCTTTAAAGCGATGTTTAGAAAGGGCGTAGAGGTGTTGCAGACGGGCGTAACCGAGAGGTTCCGTTCGGCAATAGTCGAGCTTAAACAAAAATCGCTTATCCAAAAGGGCGTAATTTCACAGCCCAAGGGCAAGTCGCTTATAGTTCAGCAGGAAATAGATATGGAAACTTTAAAGCGGCTTGAAAAGAGAAAGAGGCTTCAAAAGGCGCAAAAACAGCTTGCTGTAACCGAATCTGGCAAGGGCGCGACGAACAAACCCGCGCAAAAGCCTGCGGCTAAAAAGCCTGCCGCCCTCGCAAAGGCTAAGCCCCAAAAGCCCGAAAAGAAAAAACCCGAAAAAGTTAAACCCAACAAGAAAAAGTAATTTAAACCGCCGAATAAACTTCGGCGGTTTTTATTGACTATGCGGGCGGGTTGTTTTATAATATATACCGTAATAAACAACCGAAGGTGATGTATTATGTTAACTAGTATCTGCGGAATTAACTGGGGCGACGAAGGAAAGGGAAGAATGGTTGACCTTCTTTCCGAAAAATTCGATATCGTCTGCCGTTATCAGGGCGGCAACAATGCGGGACATACCGTCATTAACGAAAAGGGAAGATTTATTTTAAATCTTCTTCCGTCGGGTATTTTAAGGGACGAGGTTGTGAACGTTCTCGGACCCGGAATGGTTATAGATATAAAGCACCTGTGCGGTGAAATCGCAAAGCTGAGAGAGGGCGGCATAAAAATTTCCCCCGCGAACTTGAAGATAAGCGACAAGGCGATAATCACAATGCCCTACCACGTTTTGCAGGACGTAATGGAAGAGGACAGGCTTACCAAAGCTACGGGCAAGCCCTACGGCTCGACCCGCCGAGGAATTGCACCCGTTTACGCCGACAAGTATATGAAAAAGGCGTTCAGAATGGGCGAGCTTTTAAATTGCGCACTTTTGTACAAGCGTTTGCCCGACATCGTTGCGTGGAAGAATATGACTATTAAAGCCTACGGCTTTGACCCTATCACCGTGGACCAGATGATAGAGTATTTTGAAACTTACGGTAAGCCCCTTGCCGACTACGTTTGCGACACGGGCATATATCTCAACGAAGCCAACAAGAAGGGCAAGAACATTATGTTTGAAGCTCAGCTCGGCGCACTGCGCGATATAGATTTCGGCATAGTGCCCTATACCTCGTCATCGTCGACGATTGCGGCGTATGCGCCTATCGGCGCGGGCGTGCCCAACTTGAAACTTAACAACTCTATCGGCATTATGAAGGCTTATTCAAGCTGTGTGGGCGCAGGACCTTTCACCTGCGAATACTTCGGCGAAAAGGCGGAAAAATTAAGAGAGCTTGGCGGAGAGTACGGCGCGGCGACGGGCAGGCCCAGAAGGGTAGGGCCTTTCGACGTGGTGGCTTCCCGCTACGGCATACGCTGCCAGGGCGCGGACGAAATCGCGCTTACTAAGCTGGACGTGTTGGACGGATACGAAGAAATAGAAATTTGCACGCACTATCTTTTGAACGGCAAGGTCATTGATGAGTTCCCGTTCACCGACGTACTTGACGAGTGCAAGCCTGTGTTTGAAAAGGTAAAGGGTTGGAACTGCGATTTGACTAAGTGCAGGAAGAAAGAGGATTTACCAAAAGAGGCGCTTGACTACATTCATCTTTTGGAAAAACTTTGCGAGTGCAAGATAAAGTACGTTTCGGTAGGCGCTGAAAGAGAAGCGTGTATCGATATGGATAAATAATTCAATAAAAAATAGCCCGCGGGTTGTACCCGCGGGCTTATTTTATTTTGAGGGTGAGTAGTCGGGGTTTTCCGAGGCTTTGCCGACGAGGGTTACAAACTCTTGCTTTAAAGGGTCGGAGGAGGTGTAGCCAGATAAACTTTCTAGCCTATCCAAAACGCTGTCGAAGGAAGCTGTGCCCTTGTACTTCGACTGGCGCAAAATCAGACCGAACTCTGCAACGCAGGTTATAAATTTGAAATCGTCGTTGTCGGCGGAAGAGGCTACAAGGTAAACTTCGCTTTTTACACTTTCGTTTGTTTCCTTGGCGGTGCGCACGTCTTTATAACGGATTTCTATATCCGCAAGTTTAGCGTCTGCGTCTTCCGATTCGGGCAAAGTGAAGTCGGCAAGTTTAATTTCGTATAAAGCCGCAACGCATAAATTACTGCCTATTTCGCCCGCGTCCGTATGTTCGTTATTGAAGTCGTCTTCGGAAATTATCTTTGTATCGTAGCCTATAAGCCTGTATTTTTCAACTTTGTCGGCGTCGAAGGTTACGCCCGCTTTCGCGTCCTTTGCAACCGTCTTTAAAGTGCCGTTAAGCTCGTGTACCAAAACCTTTTCGGCTTCCAACTCGTTGTCAAGGTATGCGTAGTTGCCGTTTCCGCAGGTTGCAAGCGTTTCCAAAATGCTGTCGCGGGTGTTGCCTAAACCAACGCCCAAAACCGAGAGGTAAACCCCGCTTTCGGCTTTGTCCTGTATTAACTCTTTAAGACTGTTCTGCGAAGTCATGCCTACGTTAAAGTCGCCGTCGGAAATAAGTATTACGCGGTTGTTGCCGTTCTGGATAAAGTTCTTTTCAGCTAAGTCGTAAGCCCGTTTAAGTCCGTCGCCGCCGTTTGTAGCACCGCGCGCTATCAAACCGTCTACGGTGCTTTTTATATCGGTTTTGCCCTTTGCGGTGCATCCGACGCCGGCTAAATGGGTTTTAACCCCGCTTGCGTAAGTTACGAGGGATACTGTCGAGTTGTCGTCCAAATTATCCACAAGTTTATTTATGCCGTACTTTGCAAGCCCTATTCTGTCCTTGCCGTTCATCGAACCCGATACGTCGATGAGGAAGACGTAGTTGCAGGCGTCGCTGTCAACGTTGTATTCCGAAGTTTTTACGCCCGCAAGCATAAGCATATTTTCTTCGTTCCACGGGCAGGGTGCAAGGTAGGAAGAAACGGCAACCGCTTTATCCGTGGGCGCGGTGAAATCGTAACCGAAGTAGTTTATCATTTCTTCTATACGCACGCTGTCGGCCGCAACCGTTCTGTTATTAGTAATTTGCCGTCTTACAAGCGAATAGGTCGCCGTGTTTCTGTCAAGCGAGAAGTAGGAAGAGGCTTCATCCTTCGTCGTCTTGAAATCCGTTTCTATTACGGGATTATAGTCGTAGTTGTTGCCCGGTGCAACGGCGTCGGGGGAAGCAATCTCGCCGGACCAACCGTTGTCGCCGGACCAACCTTCGTTGCTTGCACTGCATGCGCAAAAGCCTATGCACGCCGCGCCTATTAAAGCTACTGATGTCAACGCAAACTTCTTTTTCATTTTGTTTACCTCGTTCGGTTATTCTGCAATTACAACGAAACAATTTTGCAATTTGTCCCGCAATTTCAAAAAATTAATTTTACAGCAAAAGTTCAAGGCACTTTATATAGGAATTTTCGTCCGAAGACTGCACGTTGAAGTAATATTTTACCCCGTCCCTTTCAACGAAAAGTTTGTTTACGGGTTCGCCCGTTTCTTCGGAAATTTCTTTTGTTAAGCGGTATTTAATTCCGCGGTAAGTGCCCGTTTTGCCGTCAGCGTAGGTTTTTAAAGGCTCGAAGGTCAATTCCGAATACTCTACGAATATTTGCGTATCGTACCTTGCGCCCGAAATAAGAGTTGCTTCCGCGTAGGTGAACGCCCTTTCTTCATCGGCGAAGTGGGAGGTAACTACTGTTGTAACTTCGGCGTTGGGCTTGTAGGCAAGGTTTTCGATAAACTTCAAGTTTTTATCGACCTTGGACAGGGTATAGGCGTTTTCGTCGTCAAATCTGAGTGAGGACGCGTCGTAGGTGGAGACGGTGGGCGGAGTGCTTGAAGCACCTTCGTCGGGAAGCATTGCGGAAAAATCCGTCCGCGCGATAAGAACGGCGGCAACGGCAAAGACCAGCACGAAGGAGGCTGCTATCGAGGCAATTTTTGCAAACCTCGGCAACCTTGTGTCGCGCTTTTTTGCCGACTTTTTAGCGTCGGCAACTATACCGTTGGGAAGCTCGGGGATGTCTACACCCTCGAAATATCCCTTAAATTGTTCTTCAAGCCGTATGTCTTTCATTCTTTATTACAACGATTTTACTTTTAATTCCGTCCCGCCGAAAGGGCGATTTTTAAATTTTGCTCGGCTTTTTGTATCAGCCTGTCCGCCGCGGATTTGCTTATTTTCATTTCAGAGGCAACCTCGCGTACGGTCATATCGATAAAATATTTTAAGTATATTGCCCGCATCTCGTCAGGGGCTAGTTTCTTCATCGCCTGTTCAAGCATTATCGCGTCGTCGCGCTTGTCGGGCGAATAGTCGGAGGAGGCAATCGAGAAAAACTCTTCCGTAGAGGCGGCGGGGTGCGCCTTTTTCCTTTTGATTAGGTCAAGCGCGGTGTTATGCACAATTTTAAGTATCCAGCCTGCGGGATTGTCATCCTGCCTGTATTTATGCGCAAAACGGGCAATTTTAATTAAACTGTCGTGCACGACGTCTTCGGCGTCGTCCCGCCCGACCAAACTTCGGGCAACGGCAAACATCCGCTTGCCGATAAACAAATAAATGCCGTCAAGATAGTCGCTCTCGCCCATAGCTAAGCCCGATAAAAGCCTATTAAGTTGTTCGCTTTGTTTATCGGGCACGCCTTTGCTCCTTTAACATTTTTTCTTCTATTTTGCGGCTAAATGCGCGTTTTGTCAACTTTAATTTGAATTTTTGTTGCACCCGTGTGCAAATGATAGTATAATTTAATTATGAAATTTTACAAGATGCACGGTATCGGCAACGACTATATTTATTTCGACTGTATGCAAAAAGAGCTGAAAAACCCCGAAGAGGTTGCAATTAAGCTCTCCGACAGGCACTTCGGAATAGGCGGGGACGGGATAATTCTTCTTTGTCCATCGAAGATAGCGGACTGCAAAATGAGAATGTTCAATGCGGACGGCTCGGAAGGCAAGATGTGCGGCAACGGCGTAAGATGCGTGGGTAAACTTGCGCACGATTTGGGCTACGTCAAGGGAAACATTTGCCGCATAGAAACTCTTTCGGGCATAAAAACGCTGGAATTTACCCTCGATAAAGAGGGCAAAGTTGCAAGCGCCAAAGTGGATATGGGCGCGGCTATTTTGGACGGAAAGAAAATCCCTTCAACCTTCGAGGGCGCAAGCGTAGTTGGCGCGCCTTTGACCGTGGACGGCGAGGAATACAAGGTTACTCTTGTATCTATGGGCAACCCGCACTGTGTGGTGTTCAAGGACCCCGACGATATAGACATTGAAAAGATAGGTAAAAAGTTTGAATATAACCCCGCTTTCCCCGAAAGGGTAAACACCGAGTTTGTGAAGGTGGTTGGCAAAAACGAGATTAAAATGCGCGTGTGGGAAAGGGGAAGCGGCGAAACGCTTGCCTGCGGAACGGGCGCATGCGCCTCGGCTGTTGCATCCGTTTTAAACGGATTTTGCGGCAAGGGCGAGGAAATAACCGTTCACCTTTTAGGGGGGAAGCTGAAAATTCTTTACACCGATGAAACCGTGTATATGACGGGCGGCGCAACCCTTGTGTTTACGGGCGAAATAGATTTATAAATTTATCCCCCAGCCCTTGCTTTTGGTGCGGGGTTATGGTACAATAAATTAGATTATAGTTTGAGGAATTTTTGCGGATGACAAAGTACATTTTCGTTACGGGCGGTGTTGTTTCAGGTTTGGGCAAGGGCATAACAGCCGCGTCGCTCGGAAGGCTTTTGAAGTGCAGGGGGTATAAAGTTGCTTCCCAGAAGCTCGACCCCTATATCAACATAGACCCCGGCACGATGAGCCCCTATCAGCACGGGGAAGTTTTCGTAACCGACGACGGCGCCGAAACCGACCTGGATTTGGGACATTACGAAAGGTTCATCGACGAAAATTTAAATAAGTATTCCAATCTTACCACGGGTAAAGTTTACTGGAACGTTTTGAATAAAGAACGTAACGGCGAATACCTTGGTCAGACCGTGCAGGTTATCCCGCACGTTACCAACGAAATTAAAACCTTTATATACAACGTAGGAAAAACTACTTCCGCGGACGTCGTTATTACCGAAATAGGCGGAACTATCGGCGATATAGAAAGTCAGCCCTTTATTGAGGCTATCCGTCAAGTTGCAAGGGAAGTCGGCAGGGATAACTGCTGTTTCATTCACGTAACGCTCGTGCCTTATATTTCGGGCTCGGAAGAGTTTAAATCCAAGCCTACGCAACACTCGGTAAAAGAGTTGCAGGGTATGGGTATCAACCCCGATATTATTATCACCCGCGTGGACAGCCCTATGCCAGAAGACGTGAAGGCGAAAATCGCGATGTTCTGCAACGTGGAACCCGAATGCTGTATCGAGAATATGACCCTTCCCGTTCTGTACGAGTGCCCCACGATGCTCGAAGAAAGTCATTTTTCGGAAATAGTTTGCAAGCGGCTCAAACTTGACCCGCGCGTAATAGATTTAACCGAATGGAATAAAATGTTGCACCGCATAGCGGCGCGCGATAAGACCGTTAAAATTGCGCTTTGCGGAAAATACGTACAGCTTCACGACGCATATTTATCCGTTGCCGAGGCGTTGGCGCACGCAGGCTACGAGAACGCGGCGAAGGTTGAAATTTCTTGGATAGACACCGAAGAGCTCGAAAAGAGCAATATCAAAAAACTTTTAGGCGGCGTTGACGGTATATTGGTTCCCGGAGGCTTCGGCAACCGCGGGGTAGAGGGGAAAATTCTTGCCGCAAAGTACGCGCGTGAGAATAATATCCCGTATCTCGGCATATGTCTTGGTATGCAGACTGCGGTTATCGAGTATGCAAGAAACGTTTTGGGATACAAGGACGCGAACTCGTCCGAGTTCGACCCCCAGTCACAGCACTGCGTTATCGATTTAATGCCCGACCAGCACGGCGTGAAGATGGGCGGAACGATGAGGCTCGGCGCATACCCTTGCAAGGTGCTTGGCAAGATTATGAAGAAGGCGTACGGCGTTGAAGAGGTTTCCGAACGCCACCGCCACAGATACGAGTTTAACAACGATTTCCGCGAAGAGATAGAAAAGGCGGGTATGGTCATTGCGGGCACTTCGCCCGACGGAAGTTTGGTGGAAGCGGTTGAAATCCCCGCGAACGACTTCTATATCGGCGTGCAGTTCCACCCCGAATTCAAGTCCCGCCCCCAAAGCGCGCACCCCGTGTTTAGGGAATTTATCAAGCACGCGGTAATTTACAGAAATAAAAAGTAAGGCAAAAATATGAACTTTAATAAGAACTTTAACGATATTGCCGACAGCTATTTGTTTGCAGAAGTTGCAAACAGGGTTGCCGCTTACACGAAGGCAAACCCCGATAAAAAGATTATAAAACTCGGAATAGGCGACGTAACCTTGCCCCTTGTGCCCGAAGTAATAAAGGCCATGCACGGCGCGGTTGACGATATGGCGAACCAGGAAACCTTTAAAGGTTACGGCCCGTACGAGGGCTACGGCTTTTTGAGGGAAAACATTCAAAGCTATTACAAGGAAAGCGGTGTTGAGCTTGGCTTAGACGAAATTTTCGTATCCGACGGAGCTAAGTCAGACCTTGGGAATATCCTGGATATTTTCTCGAAGGACAACACCGTGCTTGTGCCCGACCCCGTTTACCCCGTATACGTGGATACAAACTTGATGGCGGGCAGGTCGGTTATTTTTGCCGACGCCACGGAAGAAAACGGATTTCTTCCTATGCCCGACTATTCGGTGGACGCGGATATAATTTATATTTGCTCGCCAAACAACCCCACGGGCGCGGCTTATACCAAAGCTCAGCTTAAAGAGTGGGTTGACTACGCAAACAAGAAAAACGCGGTCATTTTATACGACGCCGCTTACGAGTGCTTTGTATCTGATGAAAGCCTTGCCCGCTCTATATTTGAGGTAGAGGGCGCAAAGACCTGCGCGATAGAGTTCTGTTCGTTCTCAAAAATTGCGGGCTTTACGGGTACCCGCTGCGGCTATACCGTAGTTCCCAAAGCCCTTGAAAAGGACGGCTTTAACGCAAATAAAGCGTGGCTTCGCCGTCAGTCGACTAAGTTCAACGGCGTGCCTTACATAGTCCAAAAGGGCGCGGCGGCGGTGTTCACAGCGAAGGGTATGAAAGAAATCAAGAAAAATCTTGCATACTATATGAACAACGCAAAACTGATTGCGGACTGTATGGATAGCCTCGGCATATGGTACACGGGCGGAAAGAACTCGCCCTATATCTGGCTGAAATGCCCGAACGGTATGGGAAGCTGGGAATTCTTCGACTATCTTTTAAATAACGCGCAAGTAGTGGGTACGCCCGGCGCAGGCTTCGGTAAATGCGGCGAAGGGTATTTCCGCTTGACGGCTTTCGGAAGTAAAGAAGGGACGAAGGAAGCTGTACAAAGAATTAAAAAGCTACTTAAATAAAACAGTATAAAAATACGAACGGTGGAAAAATGGAAAAACTTATTGAACGCAGTGCAGGCATTCTTTGCCACATATCTTCTTTGCCCGGTAAGTACGGCATAGGCACGATAGGAAAGGAAGCGTATGCGTTTGCCGACTTTTTGAGGCGCGCGCACGTCAAATACTGGCAAATTCTGCCCCTTGCGCAAACGGGCTACGGCGACAGTCCTTATTCGTCGGTAAGCTGTAATTCGGGCAATCCTTATTTTATCGATTTGGAAGCCTTGAAGGACGAAGGACTTTTGGACGAGGAAGAGCTTGCAAGCTGTGAAATGCCCGCAGGCGAAGTGGATTACGGCACGCTTTACGATACCCGCTTTAACGTTTTAAGACTTGCTTACGCGCGCTTCGATATAACGAGCGATGACTTTGTGAAATTCGTCGAGAGCGGCGAGTTTGACGAGTACGCCGTGTTTATGTCTTTAAAGAGCATGTATCCGGGGTCTTTCCAAGATTTTCCCGAAAGCTATAAATATAACGAAAATTTAGCCGTAAAGGAATTTAGGGAAGCTAATTATAAAAGCGATTATTGCTTCTGGATTTTCCTGCAATACGTATTTAAAAAGCAGTGGGCTAAGCTGAAAGAGTACGTCAATTCCCTGGGAATAAAAATTATAGGCGATTTGCCCTTGTACGTTGCGTATGACTCTGCGGACGTGTGGGCGCGCCCCGAACTTTTCTGCCTTGACGAAGATTTGAACCCTACGGAAGTTGCAGGCGTTCCGCCCGATTACTTCTCGCCTACGGGTCAGCTTTGGGGCAACCCCGTTTATAACTGGGATTTGCTGGAAGCCGAAAAATACGAGTGGTGGATTAACCGCATAAGAAAGATGCGCGAGATGGTTGACGTTATCCGTATAGACCATTTCCGCGGCTTTGACAGATACTATTCCATTCCCGCAAGTTCCGAAACTGCGGAAGTGGGCGAATGGAAGCGCGGCCCCGGATTGAAATTCTTTGTACAGTTAAGAAAGAAACTCGGCAACGTTCCCGTAATTGCCGAAGATTTGGGCGTCATAGATTACGGCGTGGAAAAACTTCGCCAAAGAACGGGCTACCCCGGTATGAAGATTATGCTGTTCGCTTTCGACGGCAAGCCTACTAACCCGTACCTTCCCAGAAACATTCAGGAAAACGCAGTGGTTTATTCGGGCACGCACGACAACGCAACGACCTTGGGACTTTTGAAGAGAATGACCGATTCGCAGTTCCTCGTGTTTAAGTCAAGGCTTCGCGCCGCGCTTAAAGACGAAAACGTGGTTCTTCCCTTTAAAGACAGAAGGGAAGCGGCGCGCGCACTGTGCGTAAGCGTGCTTGCGTCCAAAGCCGACCTTGCGATTTTGCCTATCCAGGATTTGTTGGGCTTGGCAGACGAGGCGCGTATGAACGTGCCGTCAACCGCGACGGGCAACTGGAAGTTCAGGCTTGAAAAAATTCCTTCCCGCTACGATACCGCAATAATGAGAAAAATGGTTAAACAGTACGATAGATAAAATAAAAGCCGCGTGGTTGCCACGCGGCTTTTTTATGTATTGTCGAATATTCGTGTACAGACGACGGTCATATCGTCGGTTACTGCGTGTCCCGTTTTCTCCAGCGCGCCCGCAAGAATTTTGTCCGCCAAATTTTGCGGGTTTAAAGGTTTTAGCCCCTGTAAAAATTCGTACAGGTCGGTGGCGGAAGGGAAGGCGGAAGTTATTCCGTCGCTCATAAATATTACGATGTCCCCGTCCTTTAAAAGCTCGGTACAGACGGTGGGGTGAAGGTTTTCCAAAATTCCTAGGGGCAGGGAGTTGCTTTCCAAAATTTTTATTTCACCCTCGCGCAAGATAAAGCCTTGGGGCGAACCTATCTTTACAAAGTCCGCCCTGCCCGTATCCAGGTTTACGGCGGCAATGTCTATGCAGGTGAAGCGCTCGTCCCTGTTAAAGGAGAGCAGTTTGTTTATGGTTTTTAAAATTGTGTCGGCGGGCATATCGGCACGGTAGAAAGCCTCTATTAAAGAGATTGCCGATTCGGATACTTTCCGCGCATATTCGCCGCTGCCCATTCCGTCGGACAGAGCCATCAAAAAGGCGTGCTCGTTTATGCGGATAACCGAATGGGTATCGCCCGAAACCTTTTCGTCGCTTTTGACCGCGCAGGCTACGCCGAAAGCCGCGTCAAACCTCGGCGGGGCGGTGAAGATTAAACAGCTTTTTTCTTCGTCGTAGGCTATCTTGTCTTTTAATACGTACTTGCGTTTTAAGTTTGAAGAGATGATTTCCGTCATAGCGCCGAGGTTGGTTTTGCCTAAAACCACCGCGCAAAGCTCGGCCCCGTCCTCGCCGTCTATGTAAATTTCGGGGCAGGAAATGCCGTGGGAGGAGAGGGCTTTTTTTACGCCCTCCGCCGCGCCCGAAAAACTTTGCGATTTGCTTAAATCTACCGCACAGCTCTTCATAACTTCGGCAACGCCCCGCGCCTGTTCGGCTAGCATTTTTCGCCCCGAACGGGCGTTTTCGGCTTCGGTCATATATCTCCGGTACTCGGCAAGCGTCGCGTTAAGTCCGTTTAAAACATCGGTGGGGCGGGCACAGTTCAAAGTCATTTCGGAAGGCAAATCTATTAAATTCACCCTGCCCTTTATACAGCCCGCGTCGATTAGCCGTTTAAAGCCCGTGTATACGCTGGTTTTTTCGCACCGTGAACGCCTTTCACAGTTTTTACAGCACTTTTCTTTAAGCTCGGTAAGCATACGCTCGCGCGCGGCGCCGTCGCTTGCTTCGTCGTCAAGGGCGATAAAGGCGCACTCTATTTCGCGGAAAACTTCGGAAATTCTATACAATTTTTCGCCCGTCCGCCTGCGGCTTCTTGTAACCGCGGTTTCGGGCAAAACTTCTTTTACGAGCAGTCTTCTTTTTAATGCCGAAAGTTTTTCTTCACGCGGGAGCGAGGGCAAAAAGCAGGCAAGGAAGAGAAGCAGCGCATACATAACGATAAGCGGAATTGCGCAGTTGAAGCATCCCGCCGCATACATATAATAGGCGGCTGAGGCGGCGGTTATCGCGCCCGTTGCAAACCTGCCCGCACCGCTGAAAAGAAGCGCGGCGGTGGTTATTATTACGAAGATTGTAAGCGGAAGCAATGAAAGGTTGACCACGGCGGAGGGAAGGGCTATGCAAAGCCCTACGATAAGCGCGGCGGGCGAGCGGGTGAGCCGCACGGAAAACACTATTATAAGCGCCGAAAAACAGATATAAAACGCTTGCCCCAAAAGGTGGTAAAGACCCACGCCGCAAACGGCGTAAACCACGCCGAGACAGACTAGCTCGTCTTCACGGAGGCGGCACCTTTGAAGTCTGAACAGTAGCGCGTACACGCTTTTAAGACTGAAATAGGAGAAAATTATAATAACGCCGGCGGCAATTCCACGGAGCGCGTAGCCGTTTGAAAGTATGAATTCCCCGCCCAGCCACGGCGCAAAAGCGACGTAGGGCGCAAGTGCGATAATTAAATAAGCTATCGCCTCGAAGCGGATTTTCCGCCCAGTTCTGCGGTATAAAAAGGTTATTATACCTAAGAAGAGGCCCGAAAAAAGGCTTGTCAAACTTACCGTAAAATTTAAGCTGACTATCGAAGAAAGCACGAAAAGGGCGGGCGTAATTACCGCGTTTGCACCGCACAAAAGGGCGGCAAAAAGCAAACTTAAAGAAAAAGGCACGCCCCTTACGGCGCTGTTTGAAAATATAAAAGCCGCCAAGAAAGTGGCGTATAAAAGCACTGTTTTAAAGTTGATTTTTAACGGCATGACTTTATTTTATAATAAAGCACGGTAAAAAATTTGTCTTATATTAATATAATTTGGATTTTCAGCGGGACAAATTTAAAAGTTAGTTCGTTGTAATTACGGTACTTGCAAAATAAAAATATAGTGCTATAATAGAAGCGAGGCTGAATATGAACAAAAAGCAACTTTTTATTAAACTTTTAATTCTGGTTGTGGGCGGGATAAGCGTGTTTTTGCTTTCTTCCTGCTTTACCTCGATGCGCATACTGTCCTGCAAAAAGAGCTGTTTGGAATCCTGCAGTTCGGAAAGTATTAGCGGAAACGAATACGGAATTTATTATACCTTGTCCGATGACGGGGAAAGCTATTACGTCTCCGAAGTGGGCTATAGCGAAACTTCCGTAGTCATTCCCGAAACCTACGAAGGTTTGCCCGTAGAAGGGATAGAGAGCGGGGCGTTCACGCACTATCATCACAGCGTCGGATGCGGCGGTACTTATCCTGTGGAAATTTACCTTTCAAGCCTGACTTTGCCTAAGACAATCAAAGTTATTGAAAGAGAGGTGTTTTCAAACGGATACGGCGACCACTTCAATAAAGACGGCTACGGAGCAGGATGTGAAAAACTTATTTACGAGGGCACGGTAGAGGACTGGTGCAATATTAAATTCGGCAGTTCGCCTTTCAGCCATTATACCGATTTTTATATTGACGGTGCAAAGGTAACCGATTTGGTAATTCCCGAAAGCGTTACCACAATACCCGAAAACGCTTTTGCTTATTACAACAAGTTTAAAAGCGTAACCCTGCACGAAGGTATTACGACAATAGAAAAGCACGCTTTTTACCGCGGCGGCGTTGAAGAAATAACCTTCCCCTGCACGGATTTGACGATAGGTAAAGAGGCGTTTTTCGAGAACACAGAGTTAGAGAAAATAGCCTTTACGGGCGAAAAGCTGAATTTGGGCGAGCGCGTTTTTGCGTACTGCACGTCTCTTAAAGACGTTGAGTGGAATACCGTTAATATTACGGAAATTCCCGAGTATACCTTCGCAAACTGTTACGGTTTGGAAAGTTTCGTTATTCCCGCCTCGGTTGAAGTAATAGACTGGTACGCGTTTGAGGACTGCGTTAACCTTATTGAAGTTGACAACCTTTCAAAACTTAAAGTAGTTGCGGGGGATACGACTTACGGCGGGGTTGCGTTCTACGCGGGCATAGTTCATACCGCGGAGGAAGACAACAGCTATATTTTAACGGTTGAAGACTATAAATTCGTTATAGGCGAAGAGTCGGCTACTCTGTTTAAATATACGGGCGCGGACGAAGTGCTGTTCTTGCCTGTGTTGGAAAGCGGAGCGGAATACGATATACGCGCTAATACTTTCTTAAACAACAATTTGATAACTACGGTGATTATTCCAGACTGCGTAACGGCAATAGGCACGAACGCATTCTATTATTGCCAAAACCTTCAATACGTAACGGGCTGCGCGGGGCTTGTAACTGTGGGCAACGGGGCGTTTAACGGGTGTGAAAGACTTGTAAGCATTTCCCTTGGAAAGGTTGAAGAAATAGGCAATACGGCGTTTGCAAACTGCAGTGCGATGAAATCCGTTTCATTGCCGGATACCTTGACAAAGATAGGCTGGGACGCTTTCGCTAACTGCGAAGGGCTTACCTCGATAACCCTTCCGGCAAGCATAAAAGAGATAGGAAGGGACGCCTTCTTGTTCTGCAATGCCGAAATAAAATACGCGGGCACTGTGGAAGAATGGACTAATAACGTTACACACTCCGGATACGGCGTTACCGTTACGGTAATTTGTTCGGACGGCGAGTGGGAAGGCACAATTTAAATAGAATTGAAAAAGCCGTTGCACATTGTGCAACGGCTTTTTTATTTAGTGTTTTTGCATTGCCAGGTAGACCATTAAGACGGTTACGTCGGCGGGGTTCACGCCCGAAATTCTTCCCGCCTGCCCCAAAGTGAGTGGACGGACACGTTCGAGCTTTTCACGCGCTTCAAGGCGCAAACCTTGAATTTCAGAATAGTCTATGTCTGGCGGCAACTTCTTTTCTTCGAGTTTTTTCGCCTTTTCTATCTGCATACGGCTTTTGGAAATGTAGCCTTCGTATTTAACCGTCGTTTCCGCAGTTTTTACAACTTCTTTCGGTGCGCCCTGCAAAATGTTAAAGTGCGCGCATATATCTTCGATTTTTCCGCCCCGACGGATTAGGTCGGCGTAAGTCGTGCCGTGCATATTGCCGGGAAGATTGTACTTTTCGCCGAACTGCACGGCGGCGTTGTACTCGGCTCTTTCGTTCAAAAGTGATAAAACTTCTTTATAATCGTTCTTTCGCTTTGCAAACTTTTCCGCCCGCTCTTTCGTTAAAAGAGGGGTGTTTTCTATCTTGGGCGTAAGACGGAAGTCCGCCGTGTCCTGTCGCAAATTAAGCGCGTATTCTGCGCGGGAAGTCATCATTCTGTACGGCTCTTCCGTGCCCTTGGTGCATAAATCGTCGATGAGTACGCCTATATACGCTTCGTCCCTGCCGAGAACAAGCGGGGGCCTGCCCGCAATTTTGAACGCCGCGTTTATGCCCGCGATAAGCCCTTGAGCCGCCGCTTCTTCGTAGCCCGAAGTGCCGTTTATCTGCCCCGCCGTGTAAAGATTTTCAACCTTTTTAAATTCAAGCGTGGGGTAAATATCCAGCGTGTCTATGCAGTCGTATTCGATGGCGTAGGCGTAGCGCATAAATTCGCAGTTTTCAAGCCCTTCAACCGAACGGTACATTTGCTTTTGAATATCGTGCGGCATGGAAGAGGACATTCCCTGTACGTAAACTTCGTTGGTGTCCGCGCCCTCGGGTTCAAGGAAAATCTGATGTCTGTCCTTGTCCGAAAAGCGTACGACCTTGGTTTCAATGGAAGGGCAGTATCTGGGTCCCGCCGAAGTTATATCGCCGTTATAGAGAGGAGAACGGTCAAGGTTATCGAGAATAATTTTATGCGTGTCTAAGTTGGTGTAAGTGATAAAACACTCGTGCGAGTTTTTAGGCGGGGTGTCGTGCAAAAAGGAAAACGCGGGAACGCCGTCCTCACCGTTCTGCTTTGTGCAGGCGCCGAAGTTTACAGTCCGTCCGTCAAGGCGGGCGGGAGTGCCCGTTTTAAATCTTCTTACGTTGAAGCCCAAATTTATGAGGTTTTCGGTCAGCGCTGTGGCGGGGGCAAAACCCGAAGGTCCGCTTTTTTGGCGGTGTTCGCCCGTGACCGTTTCGGCATTCAGATATACGCCCGTGGCAAGGATAACTGCCTTGGCTTTGAATATCCCGCCGTAGGTCGTTTCCACGCCGCTTGCTCTTCCGTTTTCAACAAGCACTTTCGCGCATTCACCCTGTACTATGTGCAAGTTTCGGGTGTTTTCAAGCGTTCTTTTCATCTCGCGGTGGTATGCGTTTTTGTCGCATTGACAGCGCAAAGACTGAACGGCTTCGCCCTTGCCTTCGTTAAGCATTCTTATCTGTAACGCCGTCTTGTCTGCGTTGACGCCCATTTCACCGCCCAAAGCGTCAATCTCGCGCACGAGGTGCCCTTTCGCCGTGCCGCCGATAGACGGATTGCACGCCATAAAAGCTATGCTGTCAAGGTTGAGCGTAAGCATAGCCGTATTTAAACCGAGGCGGGCGGAGGCGAGTGCGGCTTCACAGCCCGCGTGCCCCGCGCCGACGAC
>JAIDQV010000072.1 GCA_029062045.1 Clostridia bacterium | reverse complement strand
GGTTATATAAATATAACAGTATATGCGAAAAGTTCTTAATTTTGTGAATGATAATAAAAAGATAATTATCGTAGTTATCCTTATAATCGTTCTCGTGGGCACGATATACTTTATTAACAAAGCTGCGGACAAATCCACCGCAACCAACGCTTCGGCGGACAAAAGCGCGACGGAAGTTAAACTTACCGGGATATTGAGTTCAATAGACGGTGTAGGGGCAACGGACGTTATGATAAACGAAGGGGATAAAGGCGTTCTCGGCGTGGTAATAGTGTGCGAGGGTGCAAACAATATAATGACCAGAAACAATATATTAAACGCAGTTTCTACGGCGTTAAATATAGATAAAAATTTAATAGCAATATATTCAATGAATAATTAAGGAGAAATGTTATGTCAAAAAAGAAAAAAATCATCATCATGTCCTCACTTGTGTTCTTGCTTGCGGTTACCGCGGTTTTGAACGTACTTCTCGCAACCAACGTGTTTGCGTCGACCGACTCGACTTCAACCATGGCTACGGCGAACTACTTCACGACTTTCCGTGCAGAAAGAACGACCACCAGAAGCGAAGAGCTTTTACAGCTTGACGCCGTTATCGCGACCTACGATGAAGGCACCGAAAAGCACGACGAAGCTGTTGCGCTTAAAATGAAAATAGTTGAAATGATGGAAAACGAGCTTTTGCTTGAAACTCTTATCAAATCCCGCGGCTTCTCCGATGCTGTTGTATCAATCGGAATGAACTCGGATAACGTAAACGTTTTCATCAACGCGAACGAGCTTGACTATAACACCGCGCTTACAATCTACACCATGCTTGTGGAAGAAGTGGGTTCCGACCCCGGAAGCGTAATAATTTTGCCCGTTTATTCGCAAGTGTAATGTAATTTCCGTAAAGTTAGTTGCAAAATTTATAAATAAGTGTTATACTAACTTAAAAGGAGAAAACTTATGGCGCATATGAGGCATGACCCTACTACAACGCAAAAGGGCAAAATTACCTATAATCCGAACATTGTCAGCGGTATTGTTGCGCTTGCTATAAATGAAGTTGAAGGTGTTTCGCTTCTCAATACAAAGAACAAGGGTGTTAAACTTAACTTCGAAAAGCAGGGCATAGTGGCGGATATCAGCGTGAAGGTTAACAGCGACTGTAACGTATCGTCGCTTGCGTTTAAAATTCAGCAGTCTATAAAGCACAACGTCGAATCGATGACCAAATACAAAGTGGCGAAGATAGACGTGCATATCCAGGACGTGAATTTTTCCGACGCTCCGGCAGTTTAATTTAAAAAATCACTTAATCCCTTAAAGCAATTTAAGGGATTATTTGCGTTTTATTTATATTTTGAAAGGGTTTATATGAGAACAAAGGCGAGAGAGGTTGCTTTTCAAATTGTTTTTGCTTCACGCTTCGGTGAAGTGGAAAAAGGATTGAAAAGCATTCTTTACAAAAAAGAAAATCTTACGGAAGACGACATAGAGTACAGCGATAAAGTGTTGTCGCTTATAGCCGAACACGAGGAAGAGTTTGCGGAAATTATAGATAACCGCTCGATAGCATTCCCCGAAAGTCGTCTTTTCCCTGCGGACAAAAGCATTTTATACGTGGCTTTGGCTGAAATTTTACATATGCCGGATATTCCGCACGCAGTTTCCGTAAACGAGGCGGCAAACATTGCCTCGAAATATTCTTCGGAAAAGAGCGCTTCGTTTATAAGCGGTATTCTGTCAGAGGTTCAAAAGGGATGATTTTAATCGACGGAAAAATGCTTGCGCAGGATATTCGCGCTGAAATAAAGGGCGGAGTAGAAAAATTTAAACTTGAACGCGGGCGCGAAATAGGGCTTGCGGTGGTTTTGGTGGGTGAAAATCCTGCTTCGCAAGTTTACGTGCGTAACAAAATAAAGGCTTGCGAAGAAGTCGGTATAAAATCTTATGCCGAATATCTTCCCGCGGACAGTGCCCAGGATGAAGTTGAAAAACTTATCAAACGGCTTGCGGATGATAATGATATTGACGGAATTTTGGTGCAGTTGCCCCTTCCTAAGCATTTGAATGCAGAAAGAATTTTAAAACTTATCCCTACAGAAAAGGACGTTGACGGATTTTCCGAAGAAAATACGGGCAAACTTTGTATGGGGGAAGACTGTTTAGTTGCCTGCACACCGAACGGCGTTATGAAGATGCTTGAACGTTACGGTGTTGAAACAAAGGGCAAGAGGGCGGTTGTCGTCGGGCGTTCCAAAATAGTTGGAAAACCCATGGCGATGTTGTTACTTAACGCTGATGCAACAGTTACGGTTTGCCACAGTAAAACGGTAAATCTTAAAGAGGAGTGCCTTCGTGCCGACATTCTTGTCGCGGCGATAGGTAAAGCCAAATTCATTACCGCCGATATGGTAAAGCAAGGTGCAACAGTAATCGACGTAGGAATGAACCGCGACGAAAACGGTAAACTTTGCGGCGACGTTGATTTCGAAGCCGTAAAGGATAAGTGCGCCTACATAACGCCCGTGCCCGGCGGGGTTGGCCCTATGACGATAACGATGCTTATGTATAATACTTTGCAGGCGGCATCAAGGAGATAAATGAACTTTAACGATAAATACGGCGCGTATCTGAACGAATTTAACGCAGTTTTAACCGAATTTTGCGATAGTATCGACTGCCGCCCCGACGTTTTGAGAGACAGCTTGAAATACAGCCTTGAACTGGGTGGAAAGAGAATCCGCCCTGTTTTATGCCTTGCGACGGCGGACTTGTTGGGACTGGAAAGGCGCAAAGTTTTAAAGTTTGCGCTTGCTATAGAACTTATTCACACTTATTCGTTAATTCACGACGATTTGCCCGAAATGGACAACGACGATTTCAGACGCGGGAAACCTTCAAACCATAAAGTTTTCGGCGTAGGCAACGCAGTGCTTGCGGGTGACGGACTTTTGAATACTGCGTATTCAATCTTATTAAAGGAATGCAGAAAAGGCACTGAATATATCTCGGCTGCAGAGTTTGTTTGTGACTGCGCAGGAATTTACGGAATGATTGCGGGGCAGTCGGCAGACCTTTTACACGAAAACGATAACAGCTTTAACGAGCCTACCTTGAACTTTATTTATGAGAATAAGACGGGCAAACTTTTGACTGCGCCAGTAGTTGTACCCGCCATTTTAAGCGGCGGAAGATGCTTTGCCGAGCTTAAATCGTTTGGTAAAGACCTTGGCGCACTTTTCCAAATAACGGATGATATTTTGGATATTGAAGGGGAATTTTCCACCCTCGGCAAAAGTATAGGCAAGGATAAAACGGAAGGAAAATACACTTCAGTCGCGCTGTACGGGCTAGACGGGGCTAAGCTACGTGCCGACGTACTCGCAGAGCGTTGCTCGGCTATCTTAGAAGGAATTGACGGCGACAGAGAGTTTTTGATAAAGCTGGTTCAATTCGTCAGAACCCGAAACAAATAAAAAGGTATTGACTTTTTTGCTAAAATACCGTATACTAAAATAAACCGATATAGTGGTGCAGTATTCTAGTCAATTCTCACTGAAACGAAGACGGGGGTAAAATACCGTTAAAGGGCATATCGATGAAGTTTCTGGTGTTTGCTTGCTTTGCCAAAAGTGGGTGAATGCTGGGAGTAAAGGTTTATGGGAGCTAGGTAACGGCATACCGTAGCCCAACCCATTTACCGTGGAGGCCGGAAGGCATAACGCTTTACGGATTAAACCTGCTATCAGGCGAAAGCTTGGTACAGAGTAGCCTGCCTTGAGTGAAGACAGCGGATAACAGACCCACGGCGATGCTTGTTTCGGCCGAACGAAATTTGCCTATTGCTGTTTGAAATTGTTCTTTGCAAAAGAGGATTAGCTCAGTGATAATTGTCAAGGAAAGCTTCTAGACTGTCTTTATATTAGAGATTAAGGTGTGGACTAAGTGGTAATTCGGTCATACGCAAGTATCCGTTCTCTTAAAAGGAAACTGCTTTCTCGGCGACGGAGAGTAAGAACGGGGGAAATCCTACCGAACCTAAGCCGCAAAGTTTATTTAATATAAACCACTATATTGTTTTATATACGCGCTTTAAAGGTGCGTATTTCTTTTTAAAAGGCAATATGGATAACGACGAACAACAAAATTTAACAGAGCCACAACCCGCAAGCGAGCCTCCGTCAGAAGAGGCTGAAACAGCCACGCAGGAAATGGCGGAAAAA
>JAIDQV010000071.1 GCA_029062045.1 Clostridia bacterium | reverse complement strand
AAGGATAAAATTATGAACAAAGTATTTTTAATAGGGAATTTAACGCGTGACCCCGAACTTACCGAAACTTCGGGCGGAATCAAAATTTGCCGCTTTGCCATAGCAGTCAACAGAACCTATGCCGCAGGCGACGGTGAAAGAAAGACCGACTTTTTCAACTGTGTTGCATGGCGCGGTTTGGGCGAAACGGTTGCCCGCTACGCAAGAAAGGGCAACAAAGTTGCGGTATCGGGTTCTATCGAGCTTAGAAATTACGAGGACAGCCAAGGCGTTAAGCGCACAGGCGTTGACATTGTTTGTCAGGACGTAGAGTTCTTATCGCCCAAGAACGGCGGTGACGACTTCGACGCGCCCGCATCTTCTCAAAAAAGCGGTTCCAAACCTCAGCTTCAACCCTTCGACGACGATAGCGATATTCCCTTCTAATTTAAGGAGATAAATTATGGAAGAAAATAAAGTAGCGCCCGCTAAAAAGGCGTATAAAAAATTCCCCCGCAAAAAGGTTTGCGTATTCTGTCAGGAAAAGACTACGGTTATCGACTATAAAGACGTTGCAAAACTCAAAAAGTTCGTAACCGAAAGCGGCAAAATGCTGCCCCGCAGAATGAGCGGTACTTGCGCAAAGCATCAAAGAGAGCTTTCCAAAGCTATCAAGCGCGCAAGAATTGCGGACTTGCTTCCCTTCAAAGGAGACTAATTAAAAATGTAAAAGCCTTTCCGTTTTCGGAAAGGCTTTTTTTTGTTATTTCAAGCATATATTGGGGGCAATTGACTATTTATTATAGTTTCTTTCGCCGAAAATGGCAGTTCCGACGCGTATCATATTACTGCCTTCTTCAACGCAAAGTTTCCAGTCACCGCTCATTCCCATTGAAAGGTATTTAAAGTTAGCACCTTTTGCGTTCAGCTCGTCATTTTTTTCGCGCATAGCTTTGGCTAAACATCTCAGCCTTGCCTCGTCGCAGTCAAAGGGTAGCATAGCCATAAGCCCTTCAACGTTAAGCGCGGGCAGGGCGCTTATTTTTTTGTAAGCCTTCTCGGCTTCTTCAAGCGGGAATCCGCCTTTTGTTTCTTCGTTACCTATATTTATTTGAATTAAAATGTTTGAAATAACGCCCGCCTGCACACTTTTCTTTGAAAGCTCTTCCGCCAGATTGTACCTGTCAACCGAATGGTAAAGGTCCACTTTTCCCAAAAGATACTTAATTTTATTGGTCTGCAAATGCCCTATAAAGTGGCGGCGCGGGTTGCCAAATATTTGGTCAAACTTGTCCCTAAATTCCTGCACGTGATTATCGCCTATATCGGTTATACCCCCACATATGGCGCAATTAATGCTATCTGCGGTCTGTAATTTAACCGCTGCAACAAGCGTAATCTTTTCGCCGAACGGGTTTGTTTCGGGTATTTCTTTTAAAAGTTTTTTAACGTTTTCTTCAATCATAAAAAAATTTTAACTTAAAAAGTAAGCTACTGTCAAGCCTTTATTAAAATACCGTGCTAAATACTTTCTATTTTGAAAATTTAATGATATAATAAAATAAATACGGGGACGGTAAAATGGAAAAGAACAGTCTTTTAGTTATAATTTTCGAAGGCGTGTGCGGACTTGTCTGCATCGGGCTGGGAATCTACTATATCGTTTGCGGCGCGGTCGCGCAGGTTGCCGTGTTCATGGTTGTGGGCGCGGTGTGCATTGCAATGGCGGTGCGCGCGTTTTTGAATATGCGCAAACAAAAAAGGGACAGAGAAAAGGAAAATAGAGATAATAATTCAAAGCAATAATCAATACGGCCTTGCCTATATGGCAGGGCTTGTTTTTTGCGCTTTTTTGCCGTGAAGATAAAAATTTCCCCATCATATAATATTGTTAGACAACAACGTTTTTGTCATATTGTCATACAAAAATATGACAAATTTATCCTGTTCTGGGATTTTTTTATTAAAAATTGGGTAAAAAAAGAAAAAATTATTGATTTTCGACAAAAATTTATCATATATTTTCATTACAAACTTGACATTTTGTCATAAATAATTTAGACTTATAACATAATAAACTAAGGTATAATTCGGCAAGTATGCATTGCCGAGGAAAATATATGGCAAAAAAGACTAAGAAAAACCAAACAGACGGGCTGCGCGAGGTTAAAACCGCAGGCTTTACAGCCACTAAAAAGGTTAAGCGTGATAAAACCGTAAACCGCCGCGCAGGTCTTCATGATAAAATTAAAAATTTGCAGGGTGAAACACGCGTAAAAAGACGCAAGCCTCTCGGCTTAAAACACGTTCGCCGTATGCGCAAGTTTGCCGCGGTTGCTTCCGTCGGCGTTGTCGGCGCTATTGCGGTAGTGGGCGTGGGCTTCTTAAAGCAGCCGCATGTTGACCCGCTTGACGACATCGGTAACCCTACCGTTTGTTTTGAAGTGCCCACGGACGGCACCAAGCCCACCGACCACACCCTCGTTGAAAACGTAGGTTATCTCAACTACGTTCTTAAACGTCAAAAGTTTTGGTCGTCCCAGTCCCGTACGGACGTTGACGCCGCTGTTTTCGGTGTGCATGCAGACCAATACGTTAAGAATTTTAAACAATATTATAATAACGTGCTGATTTCCGCCGACTGTTCGTTCAGCGGCGTTTCGCAGTCCTTGCAGTACGGTGAGCAATTCTGTCAATACGACAATGTGGTTTTATCGCGTCATTCTACTTCGACTGCAACCGACGATTTGAACAAGGGCATGGACTCTCCTTGGTCAACGGGTAATGCCGACGGATGGACTCTTGGAGCATTCAGAGAGAACCGCGGTTTACCCCCTTACGATTTTTCCGTTTACATTCTTGACGAGAATACTATCGCCAACGCCAACGATTATTCGGTTGTCGATAATTATGACGGCACGTATTCTATGTCGTTAGTTTTAAACACGAATACCGGCGTCAAAGAAACCAGTGCGGACTATTATTACCGCATACAGATGCAGGCGAACGGCGGTCTGAACGAAAAACCCACAATTTATTCGACTACCGTAACTTACACTTTTGATGAAAGCTGGCGCATTCTTAAACTTGAAGTAGACGATTCATACACGGCAAAAGCAATGGGAATGAACTCAAATTGTACTTCCCATACTGTAACAACTTACGACTATTCCGAAGAGAATGCTTATAACACGTTCTGGGAAGATTACTTCCAAAATGAATACGAAAGACTTAAAGACGAACTGACTGACGGCGCTATTACGGATAAAGAGGAAGCCCCCAGCGCGATGGGTTATCTTGCAAGCGCGTTCGGAAGCGTGCTTGCGGAAGGTGCTATTTTCAAAGTTGATTTGAATATCGACAACCTCGACTTGAACGGCGTCGTGTGCGTCGAGATGGGGGACGGGCTCGGCTTAACCGCAAAGCTCGGCGACATTCTTGTCTGGCTTGACGGAAACACTCTTTACATAAATGACGGTTCGTCGAAATACAAATTAGATATAAGCGCATTGACTTCTGGCAGTGAAGACGGCGTAAGCACACAGGGGCTTACCGACGGGTTCGATCTTACTTCTTTAATGGATCAGATGACGTCCGGCGAATTTGTATTTAACGAAGAAACGGGCATTGCAACCTTGAACTCTGAAGTGGAACTTTTCGGGCTCAAAATTCCTATGGAATTCGAGTTCAAAAAGACCGCAGAAGGGGTTGAACTTAACTTCTTAAAGGCAAAAATTTCCCTTGGCGAAAAGGCTGTAAACGCAACCCTCCGCTTCGGAACGGAAAGCGACAAGCCAGCAATTCCTACCGATACGGCGGCTTACCAGGATATATTGAACGACGGCGTAACGCTTGACATTTCGCTCAACGCAAACAACTTTACTCTTGACGGAATTGCAAAAATTATAATGCAAAACGGCAAGTTTGCGGGCGTGTTTGCAAACCTCGACAATATCACCGTTTATTTCGATTGCCCCCGTAATATGCTTTATTTAAGCGTGGGTAACGTCAAATATAAACTGGATATTTCCAAACTTGGCGGCAATGATGCGGACTTGTCCGCAGCTCTCGGCTCGTTCGATATAAAAACCCTTCTTGACGACATTTTATCGAATCTTACAACCGGTGAAAGTTCGTTAGGTTCAAGCCTCGATATTAATATAGACGCGCTTGATAAACTTCTCAAAGCGGCGTTCAATATTCAGCTTAAAGGCGGCTTGGCGGTAGATGCGGATTTAACGTTAGACAAATTAAACATTAATTTAACTGCAAGCCTTTCAAACGGTGAAGTTGAGCTTCCCGACGTAAGCACAGGCTACAAGGATATTTTGAACGGCGAAATCACGCTTGACGTCAGCTTGACTCTCATGACGGGGCTCACCGACGATACTACGGGCAAGCGCGACGAAGTTACTTTAAACGGCAAAGTTGCGCTGTGCCTTGCTGACGGTGCAATTACCGAAATCCGCGCAGACTTCGGCTCGATAGAAATCTATTTTGAAATTAATTATCAGTTACTTTATATAAAGGTCGGAACGACTAAGGTTATGATTAACGCCGCTGAAATCGATTTAAGCAATTTCGACGCCGGCGAAAGTCTTATAAACATTGATTTGCCCACGGCCGTATCCGAGCTGTTATCCAACCTCGTTACGGACAGCAAAATTATTTCCACGGGTTTGACGCTTGAAGTCTTAACCGAAAATATTCCAGTTTGGGCAAAGCTCGATTTGACCGACGGCCTAAGCGTTCACGCAGGGCTCAGCCTTCTCGGAATAGATGCGGAGGCGCAGGTTAAATTCAGCGATACAACTCTTGGCGGGCTAAGCGAGGAAGAAAAGGAAGAGTACATAGACGTTCTCAAAGACGGATGGAATCTTATTGACGGACTTTTGGGCGAGCATATTTCCGCAACCGTTTCGGGCACGCTGTATTCCTACGAAGAAAAATACGACGCAGTAGATAACGCTAAATATATCTTCAACGCGGCTTTGGAATACGATAAAGGCGCAGAGGTTGACAGCAGTCTTTACCTGTACTTAAATATCGGTCTTACCGCACAGCTTGCGGGCGACGAAAGTTTATATCTTGACTTGTATCTTTTGGACGCTAACCCCGTTACGGGCAAAGACGGCAAAACTACGGGCGGATATACTACCGACGGCAAGTTCGATATTTACCTTTCGGTTTCCAAGTACGAAAATAATTCTTCACCCGTAATGATTTACGCACCCGTTGACGAAATTTTAACCCTCGTTTCAATGGTTGGCGCAACGGCGCACCTCAGCGAAATTTCTTTTGCCGACAGTGAAGAACTCACCTCCGCCGTAGCTGAAATCGCAAATCTTTTGGACGGTATGCTTATAAGCAAGTACCTTCCCAACAGCGTGCAGGATAAGTTCGCTTCCCTCGGCGACAGTTTAATTCCCCAAATTCTCGGCGTAAGCCTTGAAGAGCTTTTAAACAACCTCTTCGGCAACGCCCAAAAAACGGTAGACAAGGCGCAGGGCGTAAACATATCGCTTGCTACGGAATACGTTTCAAGCATTAACGCTACCAACGACAGTCTTCAAATAGTTCTTAATTCTTCGGCAATATATAATAAGGATATATCCTCGAAAGATAATATCACCGTTGACTTTACAAGGGTCAATAAAGACGGCGTTTACTTTGTCGACGGCGTAGCTCTTAACAATATCTATTTCGGCGCAAACCAAGTAAATAAACTCGATTTGGGCTTAAAACTTGACTACGGCGAAATTATCCGCCCCAACTCTTACGACGGTTTCAAAAACTATCTCAACGCTGACGGGCTTGATACCCTTTTGAACGGTCTGGTCAATTCGGCAACGCACTCAAAGGATATTGCAACCGACAGAGAAAAGAACGTTTACGGCGCGGATATAACCGATTATATTCTCAACCATTACTATTACTTAAACGGCAAGCTCACAGCCGATTTGAACGTAATCAATATCGTAAAAACCAAAATAGAGCTTGACCTTGTGGGCGTATCCGTAACTATCGACGAAGAAACGAACGATGTTGCCTTCAACGTGCGCCTGCACTACAATGCGCTCACTGCGCGTGCGGCTAGTGCGGATTACATAGTTATAAGAGGCGAAAGCTACGTTGATTTAACGCTAAAGGGCGGAATGCTTTATATCAAGCGCACCCAACTCAACTATCTTGAAGAAGGCGGTACCTGGGCTACTATTGTTGGCGGTATAGCTGGTGCAGCCGGCTATGACGTTACCCCCGCTAAGAGTTCAACGCCTAAGGCGCTCGATACGCCTATCGTAACTTATCGCGTGTACGATCTTAAAAATATCGGCGGCGATATGAACGAGATAATGGATTTGGCGTCCTACGTCTTAAACCTCGACCAAAAAATCGTCGATATAATTAACAAAGCCGTCAATGATTCTGACAGCAGTACGTTTGAAAAGACGGATACGTCAAAATACGATTTCGGCGATTGGCAGAACTACTATCTTAAAACCTACGCGTATACCGACGATAACAACGGCAACGCAAGTTGGAAGTTTACGTTAAACGGAGCATTCCTTTCCGATATTATGGGTATGGACGTTAAGGACCCCGTAATAACCTTCAACGCAACCTACACGGTTGACGAAAGCGGAAGAAAATCCTTTACCGTCGACAATCTTGATATTTCAAATATTACTATCAACTTCGTAAAAGTCGGCAGCAACTATATCTCTTTGGCGGCAAGCGGCACGGTCAACTATTTGAACCCTCAGCTTGTTATGAAGGAAGGGTGCGTGGACGTTACCGTTGACAATTCAGTACTTTGGGAAGAAGTGTTCAGTTGCGGCTCGAAAGAAATCCCTTCAACCGAACTTTGGGCAAGGGCTTTGGAAGTTATCGGCAAAACCTATCTTGCGATAGATACGTCCGATGCCAACGCGCCTATTAAACTCGGCGAGTTAAAATTCACTCTTTCTGGCGAACGTTTCGGCGACGGTAAGTACGTTCTTTATACAAGCGAAGAGGTGCTTTCAAGTTTCGTCGTCCCCGACTGGACCGAAAGAAAGGGCTATTCGGTAAAGACCGAGTTCAACGCGTCCACCGTAACTGTAAACGCAAGCTACGTTGCAAACGTTTACGAAGTAACTTTGAACTTCGGCGAACTATCCGTTCCCGCAGACGTTGTAAATTACACTTACGGTGAAAACCTCAATTTAAGCGAATACTTCGGCAAGACCTACGCCGACGAAGACGGCACGACGTGGAAGATAGTCGGGTTTACGCTTGACGGAACTAATTACAATTCGGAAAGCCCGGTAATAAGTTTCTCAGTGCTTGCGGAAATCTACCGTAAAAACTTCGTTTTGAACGTCGTTTGCGAAGAAATGGAAAACGATACGGCAACGCACGTAACCTTAAGCAGTACGGTTGATTTCAGCTATAACGGCGATACGTACAGGCTTCTCAACTTGGATTTGGAAGACGGCGCAAATTACACCGTAAGCGACGCTACCGCAATAGGATATACATTCCTCGGTTGGTGGTATAACGATAACGGCGACTGGCGCAAGGTAGTAAGCGTTGAAGAGTTTGCAGTCGAAGGCAAAGCAACTTTCGTAACGTTAGAGGCTTTGTGGCTTAAAGCCGACATCAGTTGCACCTCTACAAGAGACCAATACCGTAAAAACGTGTTCTCAACGCTGTATTATTACTATTATTTTGAAAGTGAAGTATCCTATCACTTCGAGGGTAGCGGCAGTCTTATCGAAAATATAACCTGCACCCAAACAACTTTCAATATGCACTATTCCAACAAGAAAGGCAGCAAAGACTACCCTTATACTTTTGACGGTTATCATAGTAAATTGGAACAGCAAAAGATTACGTTGGAAGACAGTTGGGATTCAGCTAAATACGACAGCTGGAACATGGTTGTAACGTTAACGTTTACCCTTCCCGACGGAAGCGTTTGGTCTACCCCTCAAACGGGAGTATTCAGTTTGACAGGTAATTATTAATAAAAAAGTTTAAAGCGGCGGCGCAGATATGCGCCGCCGTTATACTAATAATGAATTAAAATCGCTTGTAATTTGTCGTTTCGTTTGTTATAATTTAACTATGAGTGAAGAAATAAATGAGAAAAAGAACGGTCGTGAAGTTACCGTTAAAGTATTAAAGCGCGCTTTGGATATATTTTCGGGCGTGGTTTTGTTTATTGCAACAAGCTGGATAATTCTGTTGTCGGCGCTTGTAAAATTCTTTGAAGATTTCCATAACCCTTTCTACGCGGGCAAACGCATATCTAAAAACGGTAAAGAATACAAGCACTTCAAAATCCGCACAATGTGTATTCACGCGGAAGAGCTTGAACAGAAGCTTCAAGACGCTGGCTTGAACGAGGCGGAAGAAATTCCTTTCAGAATGACTAACGACCCCAGAATTACCTCCGTAGGCAAGGTTTTAAGAAGATACTATTTTGACAGATTCCCCGCTTTATTAAACGTAATCGCAGGTCAAATAACCATTTTCGATATCTTCAAAAAACGCGAAGAAGTTATATAGAATATATAAAAG
>JAIDQV010000070.1 GCA_029062045.1 Clostridia bacterium | reverse complement strand
CTTTTTGGCCTTCGGTCATTTCTTCAACGTAACCGTTGAGCTTGCCGAGAGCCTGCTGGTGTGTCAGATAATATTTAGCCGACCTGCCAGCAACGTGTTTAGTTGCAAAAATTACCGCAACGAGAACTGCCAAAACCACCAAAAGCAAAGTAACGCTGTACAAAACCATAAACACGAATATCGCAACCAAGGTTATTGCAGACGAAATAAGCTGAGGTATGGTCTGTGTTAACAACTGGCGCATGGTGTCTACGTCGTTGGTGTAAAGGCTCATTAAATCGCCGTGAGAGTGTGAATCGAAGTATTTCAAGGGCAAATTTTGCATCTTGCCGAACATTTCGATTCTCATTTTCTTCAAAGTGCCTTGTGCGATATACATCATAATGAGGTTATACGCAAAGGACGATGCGGCGCCAACGAGATAGATACAGCCCATTGTAATTACGTTTGGATAAACAGCCGCCCACAAGTCGGTATTTCTACCGCCGAGAAGAGCTTTAATTATTTCCGAAACTCTGGAAGCCGCCGTTACGTTTGCAACCGACGCTAAAAGGACGAAGAAAACGACGAAGCATGTTGCCAGTTTATTTTTTGAAAAAGCGTAAATTATGAGCCTTTTCAAAGTCTTCATAGGGTTTTTTGCGCGTTTGCCGTTGCCCATAGATAATCTTGACATTATTCTTCACCCCCTTTCATCTGAGATTCATAAACTTCACGGTAAATTTCGTTGGTTTTCAAAAGTTCGGCGTGCTTGCCTACGCCGACGATTTTGCCCTCGTCCATAACGATAATTTTATCAGCGTCCTGAACGGAAGCTATACGCTGGGCTATAATAATTTTAGTGGTATCGGGTGCGTACTTTCTGAGCGCGTCCCTAATCTGCGCATCGGTTTTTGTATCGACTGCCGAAGTGGAATCATCAAAGATGATTACGCTGGGTTTTTTGAGAAGTGCGCGGGCTATACACAGCCTTTGCTTCTGCCCGCCCGAGACGTTTACGCCGCCTTGGCCTAAATCGTAGTCGTAGCCGCCGGGGAGCGCGTCGATAAACTCGTCTGCACACGCCTGCTTTGCGGCAAAGCGCAAATCTTCGTCAGTGGCGTTCTCGTCACCCCAGCGAAGGTTTTCCGCAACCGTGCCCGAGAATAAGACGTTCTTTTGCAAAACCATTGCAACTTTGTTGCGCAGGGTGTTCATATCGTAATTTTTTACGTCTACGCCGCCCACTTTAACCGAGCCTTGCGTTGTATCGTAAAGTCTGGGAATAAGCGAAACGAGGGAGGTTTTACCAGAGCCGGTTGCACCGATAATTCCGACCATTTCGCCCGCTTGGATTTTAAGATTAATATCAGAAAGAACTTTTTCGTCGGCTTTCTGCGAATATGCGAATTCAACGTTTTCAAACTCAACCCCGCCGTCTTTTACTTCGTAAACGGGTTCTTCGGGCTTGGGTAAAGTGGTTTTTTCGTTCAGAACTTCGCAAATTCTGTCCATACTGCCCTTTGAAAGGAATATGAAGTTTAAGCACATTGCAACCATCATTACGCCCGAAAGAATTTGTGCCGAGTATTGGATAAGCGTCTGTATCTGTTTGGGTTCTATACCGATACCCCAACCCGTAAAGTTGCCCACATACATATTCGAGCCGAGCGTTAAAATCAAAATGTTTACGATAAACATTGTAAGCGTTACGCCGGGCATCATTACGGTAAGTATTCTTTCCGCCTTGACCGAGTACTTATAAACGTCGTCCGTTGCGCGGGTCATTTTTTCGATTTCTCTGTCTTCTCTTACGTAAGATTTAACTACACGAATTGCCGTTAAATCTTCCTGCACTACGGCGTTAAGATTATCGTACTTCTTGAACATAGTTCTGAAATAGGGGATAACCTTAAACATACAAATGCATACTACTATCGCAAGGAAAACCGCCGCGCAGCCGAAGATAAGCGCCATCATCGGCTCTATGAACGCCGTCATAATTATCGACGAGATAAAAAGTACGGGCGCACGCACCAACATTCTTATGCTCATTTGATAAGCCGTCTGAACGTTGGTAACGTCGGTTGTGATACGGGTTATAAGACTGGACGTGGAATAATTATCTATGTTTGCAAACGAATAGGTTTGAAGATTGTTGTACATATCTTCCCTTAAATTGTGAGCAAACCCGCAACTTGCTTTGGCGCCGAGCTTTCCGCCCCAGACGCCGCAAAAGAGAGCAAACAGCGCACAAACGACCATCAATACGGCACAAATGATAAGTTCGTTAATCTTTATCGGCGTGCCGTATTCCGCCAAATCCTGCAATTGCCCGACTATAAACGTCATAAAATAAGGGATTAAAATTTCCATCACGGCCTCGCCAACCATTACTATTGGGCAGAGGATTGACGGCAGTTTATATTCCCTTACACTTTTTAGTAAAGTCTTTATCATACACACTCCTGTCCGCTTAAAATATCACTGCAAATTTACAAGATATTATACTTAAAAATTACCAAAAAAGTCAATTGAAATGCTGTTAAATTTTAGTGAAATTATCGCGTGTTTTTATTCATAAAATTGCATAAATTTATAAAAAT
>JAIDQV010000007.1 GCA_029062045.1 Clostridia bacterium | reverse complement strand
CTTTACATAGACAAAATTCTGATGAAAGAAAAATACTATAATGCAATTATAGACGGCGTTAAAGCGAAAGACTTTCCGCCGGTGCCCGTGGACTACGGCTACCGCGACAGCACAAACTTTTGGTGTTCCCCCTTTAAAAAGCCTTTCCCCGAAAAAATTCAGGCGAAAGAGGGCGACGTGAATTCGGTAAAATACGCGGCAAAGCGCATTGACCCCGACGTTACCTTTACCGACGAAGCGTGCGCAAAGCTAACTAAAATACCGCGTATTTTCTTAAAAGCCGCGCTCACTCAAATGGTTGAAATTGCAAAAGAAGAAAACATTACCGTCATAGACGAAGCGGCTTTGCAAATTATAAACGACAAACGCAGAAAAGAAAAAAAGTGAACAATTACAAAGTAGTAATTATCGGGGCAGGTCCTGCGGGGCTTGCCACCGCTTTAAACTTAATAAAGCGCGGTATTACGGATATTCTTGTTGTTGAAAAGCACGTCTTCCCGCGTTACAAGTGCTGTGCAGGTTACATCACCGCAAAGACCAAAAAGGCTTACGAAGATTTAGGCTTGAATATCGACGACTGCCACTATTCTTTGATAAAAGATTTCAAGATTTTATACAAGTTTAAGTCAAGGCTTAAAATAGACAACAAGTTTTTATACACCAACCGCTACATTGACCGCGTTGAACTTGACGACTGTTTTTTCAGGTTGGCAAAAGTCAAAGGCATAACAGTGCTTGAAGGCGTAAAAATCACAGCGCACGACATTGATAAAAACCGTGTTACCCTGTCCGACGGAAGTGAAATAGAATACGAAAACCTTGTCTTTGCCGACGGAACTTGCGGGTTTGGCAGCAGGTATCAGAAGAACAATAAACGAAATATCGCTATGCAGTTGACCTTTGAAAGCGATGCACCCGAAGCGATTGATATTCACTTCGGCATAACAAAGCGCGGTTACGCGTGGGTGAGCTCTTACGGCGGAATTACAAACGTCGGTATGACTGACGTGTACAAGTCCGCAAAAGATTACAAGGCAGTTTTCAGCAAGTTCTTAAAGGACTTGAATTTAACCGCTAATATCGAAAATTTGAAGTCTGCGTTTACCCCTATCGGCGTAAGAAAGCCCGTAATGAAGGGCAATATTTTTTTCGTCGGTGACGCGGTTGGCGCGTGCGACCCCCTAACTTTATCGGGGCTAAGATACGGGCTTAAAAGCGGGGAATTCTGCGCCCGCGCTATAGCCGAAGGCAAAGTTAAAATTTACAAAAAACATATAAGAAAACTTAAAACAAAGTTCAATTTAATGAAAGGAATGTTAAAGGG
>JAIDQV010000069.1 GCA_029062045.1 Clostridia bacterium | reverse complement strand
AATATAAATATTACTATTTGAGGAGGTTTAACGATATGTTAGACAAATTTGAAAAACAGTTGCAACGGGAAAACCTGTCGCAAAACACTATTTCGGCGTACTTGCTTTCCGTACGAATGTACGAGCAATTAGGCGGCGAAATAACCAAGCGTAACCTTTTGGCGTTCAAGGGCTATCTTATGGAAACCTATAAACCCAAGACGGTAAATTTGCGAATACAGGCGATAAATAAGTATTTGGATTTCATTAAAAAATCTAATTTCAGATTATCGCCCGTAAAAATTCAGCAGAAGAACTTTTTGGAAAATGTAATCAGCGATGCTGATTATAAGTTTTTAAAGAATTGTCTCAAAAAAGATAGAAATTGGGAATGGTATTTTGTCGTGCGCTATTTGGCGGCAACAGGCGCACGAGTAAGCGAACTTATTCAAATTAAGGTAGAACACGTTTTAACGGGTTATTTTGATTTATACTCTAAAGGCGGAAAACTGCGTCGGCTTTACATACCCAAAAAGTTAAAGACAGAAACGGAAACGTGGTTGCAAGAAAAAGGTATCACAAGTGGATACCTTTTTTTGAACCGATTCGGTGAGCGCATTACTGTGCGCGGAATCGCCCAGCAACTTAAAAATTATGCCT
Source organism: Clostridia bacterium (assembly GCA_029062045.1). Taxonomy (GTDB): domain Bacteria; phylum Bacillota; class Clostridia; order Christensenellales; family Borkfalkiaceae; genus Coproplasma. The sequence goes on along the minus strand of JAIDQV010000069.1, from coordinate 395 downwards.
TAAAATACGGGCTTAATCCGAAAGTTGTTTACCCACATTCTTTTCGCCATAGGTTTGCCAAGAACTTTTTGGAAAAGTATAATGACATATCTTTGCTTGCCGACCTTATGGGACACGAAAGCATAGAAACAACAAGAATTTATTTGCGCAAAACCGCTAGCGAACAGCAAGAAATTGTAGATAAAGTTGTAACATGGTAAAAGTTAACCCCCTCGGATTCGAGGGGGTTATGTTTACAATTTTGCAAATATCTCGTTGATTTTATCCACTAAACGCTTTTGTTCGGTAATGGGTGGAATAGGAATTAAAAAGTTATTGATTAGTTCGTCAAATTTTAAACTATGAACGGTAGTTACTCGTTTTACATAGTTTTCAATAATGATGTTCTCAAATCC
>JAIDQV010000068.1 GCA_029062045.1 Clostridia bacterium | reverse complement strand
CATAGCCTTTGGGTTTGTATTTAAGCCGCAGTCGCGCGGCAGACAAGGAAAACAAGCGACACCGAAATGAGTGTACTTGCCGTACACGATTGAGGTGGAGAGAAGTTAGACGAAGTATCCCGCGATGAATGCGGTTTAACTAGTCCTCCGGGGGAAGGTCGTATAATTCGTCCGCTATGTCGGTGTAAAGTTTACCGTCGAGGTGGTCCAACTCGTGACAAACGGCGCGGGCGAAGAAGCCTTCCGCCGTAAGTTTGTGTTTTTTGCCGAACCTGTCGCGGTACTCCGCCTTTACTTTGTTGGGGCGGCGAACCGTGCCCTGCTTGCCCTTGACGGACAGACAGCCTTCGGGGCCGACCTGTTCACCCTTTGAAGAAAGAATGACGGGGTTGATAAGCTCGTAAAAGCCTTCTTCGACGTCGATAACCACGACCCTTATGGGAAGGCCGATTTGCGGGGCGGCAAGACCTGCTCCGTTTTCTGCGCGAACGGTTTCCTTCATATCGGCAAGAAGCTGCCACAGCTCGGAATTGAAAGTTCTTATGGGTTTGCAGTTTTCTCTTAATACGGGGTCGCCCGTTTGAACGACGAATTTGATAGCCATAAATAACTCCTATGATAGGTTTGTGGGGTTCTCTTCCACGTACACGAGAACGTGGGGCGTGGTGTGTGCCACGGAAATAGCGTAAATTTTTTGTAAAAGGGCGGCATCTTTAAGCCGCATAAGCACCTGATAGCGGTGCTTGCCCTGAATTTTTTTGACGGGCGAGTGCATTTTGTTGAGGAAAATGAAATTGTCCGGGTTGCTTTTTCTGAGTTCTTCTATTTCAAAATACACTTCTTTTAAAGTATCTAGCGACTTCTTCTCGTCCTCGCCAGTTACCATAACGCGGCAAATCAGCGAATACGGCGGGAAGGAAGTTGCTTTTCTTATCTGGATTTCGTTATTGAAAAAGCCGAGATAGTCGTAATTTACAGCATAGCGGAGAATGTAATTTTCGGGACAATAGGTTTGAAGGACGACTTTGCCCTTCATATCCGCCCTGCCGCTTCTGCCCGAAACTTGAGTGATTAGCTGGAAGGTGCGCTCTCCGCTGCGGTAGTCCGAAAACTGCAAACTCATATCGGCGTCCAGGATGCCGACGAGGGTAACTGCGGGGAAGTCGTGCCCCTTCGCTATCATTTGCGTGCCGACGAGAATGTCCGCCTCTTTCTTTGCAAACTTACTTAATATTTTATAGTGTCCGTCCTTGCCCGAAACGGTGTCGTTATCCATTCTTAATATGCGGGCGTCGGGGAAAAGCGAGGAAAGCTCGGAAACGACGCGTTGTGTGCCCGTGCCGCTGTAACGGATATGTACTCCGCCGCACTCGGGGCAGGCGGGTAACATTCTGTATTTTGTACCGCAGTAGTGGCACTTTAAACAGTCCTCTTCGCTGTGGTAGGTTAGAGAAACGTCGCAGTTTTCGCACTTGGCGACATAGCCGCAGTCGCGGCAAATAACTTTTTGGGAATAGCCGCGGCGGTTTAGAAAGATAATCGCCTGGTTGCCGCACTTCAAAGTTGCGTCAAGCTCTTCCCTAAGCGCCGAAGAAAAGGGCGAAGGATTACCGCGCTTAACTTCTTTGCGCATATCCGAAATTATTATTTCGGGCATGGGGCGTTTGTTGATGCGCTCGGGCAGGGTGATAAGATTGTACTCGCCCTCGGTTGCCGCAAGAAAACTTTCGACTGAAGGCGTTGCGCTACCCAAAATAAGTTTGCAATTATTGTACTCCGCGCGGAACTTTGCCACCTCTACAGTGGAATAGCGCGGGGCTGTTTCCGAAAGGTAAGAAGAGTCGTGCTCTTCGTCGATGATGATTGCGCCGATGTTTTCAAGGGGGGCGAAAATTGCGCTTCTTGCGCCGATGGCTATCTTTGCTTCGCCCGAACGGAGCCGCCACCATTCGTCGAATTTTTCACCTGCGGAAAGCCCGCTGTGAAGTATTGCCGCCTCACCTTTGAAGCGGGCGCGGAGCTGGGAAAGCATTTGGGGCGTCAAAGAGATTTCGGGCACGAGAAAGATTGCGGTTTTGCCCTTCTTTATTTCGTTTGCGATAATTTGAAGATAAATTTCCGTTTTACCGCTGCCCGTAACGCCGTGTATAAGATGAACTCTTTTAGGGGAATTTTCTATGCTAGATATTGCATTGCCCTGCATATATGTTAGAGTTTTGGGGGGTTCTTCTTTAATTTCGCCCGAAAAAGGGTTGCGTTTTATTTGGCGCTTTTCAATGGAAATTGCACCCTTTTCCACAAGAGAATTGACCGCACCCCTGCCGAATTCGTTGCAAAGAAGGGTGTAATCATACTCTTTTTTACCGTTTAGGAAAGCTAAAACTTCCTGCTGTTTTTTTGCGGATTTTGAGATTGGTGCCGTAATATCATTGAGTTTCGCGTATTTTTTGTACACTTCACGCACTTTTCCCAAACGCATTTCCGAAGGCAGGAAAAGCCTTAAAGCCGCAGCCTTTGGAACTTTATAGCGCGAAGAAATGCGCTCCATCAGCGAAAAACATTCGGGTTGAAGCGCGGGAGGTTCGTCGAATATCTCTACTATCGGTTTGACCTTTTCGGGCGGGTAGGAAGAAGTTTCACTGACGCTTAAAACAAAGCCGTCTATTATTCTTCCGCCGAAGGGCACTTTTACGCGACAGCCCGCCACCGTTTCGGGCGGGCAAGAGTATTCGAATATTCTGTCCACTTGGCTGTGGGCTATGTCAACAATGACTTGTGCGTACACTTAAAAAAGTTAGTCCTTTACGCACTTGATTTTGCCGCTTGCGATTTCACGCGAAGCAACGGCAAGCTCTTTTACAATTTCCTTGGACGTTGCGTTTTGACCTGCGGTCTGCTCGATTATCTGCCTTGCGCGCTTTGATGCGACAACGCAAAGACAATACCTTGATACGGGCTGCCCGTCCGTGCCGAGTTGTTCGATAAGTAAGTCAACGGGGGGGTAATTTATCATATATTTGCTCCTTTTAAATCTTTGATTAAGTTATGTAACCCCTCGACGCAACTGTCGAGGTTGTCGTTAACTAAGACGTAATCGTACAAGTCTTTTTTGGAAAGCTCGTACTCCATTCTCGAAATGCGCCTTTCGATTTCGTCTCTGCTTTCAGTTCCCCTGCCAATGAGGCGGCTTCTTAAAGCGTCCACGTCGGGCGGCACAATCATAATGAGAATTGCTTCGGGATGAGATTTTTTTACCTGCAACGCGCCGTTCGGCTCTATTTCAAGGATAACGTCGTGAGTTTTAAGCTGTTTTTCAACGAATTTTCTGGGCGTGCCGTAGTAATGTTCAAAGTGCTTGGAATACTCTAAAAAGCCGTTTTCTTCAACGGTTTTTAAAAATTCTTCATCACTTATGAAGAAATAGGACTTGCCCTCAACCTCTCCTTTACGCGCGCCGCGGGTAGTGCATGAAATGCTTAGTGCGTAATCGCCCGTCGAAAGAAGCCTGTTTACAATCGTACCTTTGCCCACGCCCGAAGGCCCTGAAATTATAATAAGTAAATTTTTCATAGGTTTATTCGACATTCTGAACTTGTTCCCTTACCTTTTCGATTTCATTTTTAAGCGCAAGACCCAGTCTTGTTATTTCCAAATCGTTGGATTTTGAACAAATGGTGTTGGTTTCACGGTTAAATTCCTGAACTAAGAAGTCAAGTTTTCTGCCGACGAGCTTTTCACGGCATATTTCGCGGAACTGAGAGATATGCGAGTGCAGGCGGGTTAACTCTTCGTCGATATTGCTTTTGTCGGCAAACAGCGCCGCTTCGGTTAAAAGTCTGCCTTCGTCCACTTCAACCCCTTCCAAAATCTTTTTCATCTTGGCTTCGAGTTTTTGCCTGTAATTCTGAGCAACCAAGGGAGCGCGCTTTTCAACGTCGCCGACCAGCTTTTCAATAGTTTTCATGCGGGAAAGCATGTCTTCTTCAAGTTTTTTGCCCTCAACCTCGCGCATGGCGTTGAGTTTTTCGAGCGCGGAAGAAAGTGCGCATTTTAACGCAGTTAAAACTTCCTCGTCGGCGGTGGCAACGTCTTCGGTTTTTATAACGTCGGGATAGCGGAGAACACCGCTTACGCTGATATCGTCCGAAATTTCTGGGAACAGCTTTTTTATGCGGGTTGCCACAGCAACGTAGGATTTAGCCGTTTCTTCGTCAAGATAAAGGTTTTTTTCGCGCTCGCGATTGTCGGACAGCGAAACGAAAATATCGGCGTGCCCGCGGGTGAGCTTTTCGCGCAAGATTGTGCGAACCGTTTCCTCGTGGGCGGCTAAAATTCTGGGGGCCTTTACGGAAGCGTCAAGATAGCGGTTGTTTACCGTTTTAATTTCGACGGTGAGTTCTATACCGCCGTTTTTATATTCGCCCCTGCCGTAACCCGTCATACTAAACATTGTAAAACCTCTCGATAATTATAGCAAATCTAAAACACAGAGAAGCAAGCAAAACAAGGCGCGCGAGGATAACCCGAAGGAGTTTACTATGCGTAAATGACTGAGGGTTGCCACAGCGCAACGCCGTATTGCGACGCTTATATGCGTTTTAGCACTGTAAATT
>JAIDQV010000067.1 GCA_029062045.1 Clostridia bacterium | reverse complement strand
ACAACTGGAACGTAGTGCAGTACGCAATCCTTTTAATAATGTTTGCGCAGGTTTCGGGGTTGAAAGCGGGTGAGCTTGTTCACGTCATTGCCGATGCTCACATCTACGACAGGCACGTGCCCATCGTTAAAGAAATTATCGAAATGCCCCGCCTTGCCGCACCCCGTCTCGAAGTGGACAAATCCATCAAGAATTTTTACGATTTTACGGTTGACAGCTTCCGCTTGGTCGACTATAAATTTAACGAAAAGAAGTACTCTATCCCCGTTGCCGAATAATGGCAAAATGCCGTTATTTCAAGCATATATTGGGGGCAATCGCAAAAAATGAGGTAAAAAAATGAAGGCAATTCTTCACGCAGATAAAAATTGGGGCATAGGCAAAAACAACGGGCTTATGTTTAAAATTCCCGTCGATATGAAGTTTTTTAAAGAAACTACTACGGGTAACGTTGTCGTTATGGGTAGCAATACTTTAAAGTCGTTCCCCAACGGTAAGCCCCTCAAAGACAGAATAAATATTGTTCTTTATCCGGACGGCGAAGACAGGGATGACTGCAAAATCGTCCGTTCTGTCGAAGAGCTTTTTAAAGAAATAAGCAAGTACCCGCCCGAAAACGTTTACGTCATCGGCGGACAAATGATGTACAGAACGCTCTTGCCCTATTGCGAAGAAGTTTTGGTTACAAAGGTGGACGCAGAGGACGATGCCGACGCTTTCTTTGAAAATTTGGACGATAACCCCGACTTTAAACTTGTTTACGAAAGCGAACCCGTTGAAACAAACGGCTATTTTGTCAAATTCACTACATATAAAAATTTGAATATAAAAGTGTACTGAAATGGGTATTAAAGGCAAAATTGCAATACTTATCGTAAATATTCTACTTTGTGTCGCCTCAGTTCTCCTCACTTATTTTTTTATGAGTAGCTGGGGCGTTCTTATAAGAGCGGCATTTTACGCCATTGCAGGTATCGGAATTGCCGTAAGTTTGGTAACTTTCTTTTGGAATAAACTTGCAATTTTAAAAACGGCGTTCGTACTTCTCATAGTTGCCGTTATAACTCTTTTAGCGTTTATAATAATCAGCGAAGTCGGGCACCTCAACGACTATGAAAGCGATGAAGATAAAATTAAGGGTTTAGTAGAAATTATTAAGAGTACGGGCGGGTGGGGGATGTTAGTGTACGTCCTCATTCAAATACTTCAAGTAGTAATTTTGCCGTTGCCTGCGGTGGTTTGCTATGTGCCCGGTGCCAGAATATGGGGTGCGCCTATGGCAACCCTACTTGCCTCAATAGGTGTCATTATCGGCTCTGTAATCGCTTATTTTATCGGAAGAGTATGGGGCAAGAAAGCCGTAATTTGGATAGCCGGCAAGGAAACAACGGAAAAATATTCTGCATACTTCGGCAAGCGCGGTAAGGGAATATTTGTAATTATGCAAATCCTACCATTCTTCCCCGACGATATATTATGTATGGTCGCTGGGCTTACAAGTATGAATTTTGCTTATTTTATGGTTGTAATGTGTACCGTCCGCCCCGCAATAATTTCAATCTATTGCTTTTTGGGCAGTGGCGATATAATTCCTTTCAGCGGTTGGGGAATTTACGTTTGGATAGCAATTTTCGCGGTATGTATTGCGTTGGCGGTTCTGTCTTTTAAGTATCAGGATAAGTTCGAAGGTTGGCTTGTAAGCAAGTTTTCGCGCAAGAAAAAGGCGGAAGTTTCCACTCCGCTTGAAGCTCAAAAAATTGAATTGCCCCCCACATATGCCTCAAATAACGACATTTCAGAAGAAAAAGAGCAAGATAAGTCTGGTATCGACTCTTCACCGGACATCAATAAAAAAGAATAGTTTTATAATCCGTTAAACAAAAGTCCGCCTTGGCGTGAAACCTCACGCCAAGGCGGACTTTTCTCATATAATACAGTGATTGATTTTTTACTTGGAGAAGTACTTGTTTAATGGAATGGCTGAATAATTTTACAGGCTGGCAGCTTGCGCTTATGGGAACGGGTTTCACCTGGTTTTTAACAGCGCTTGGCGCGTCGTTTGTATTTATATATAAAAACGTTAACGATAAAGCATTTTCTTTCATGATGAGTAGCGCCGCGGGAATAATGCTTGCGTCAACGTTCTTTTCTCTTTTAATGCCCGCTATGGAAATGGTGGAAGAGTATTCGTATCTCATTCTTACAGGCGGTTTTGTGCTTGGCGGCGCACTTATTATAGTAACAGACATAGTAATCGGAAAATTACATATGTTTTCCGAAAATAAAAGTAAACGCGGTTGCGCCGTAATGTGCATTGCGGTAACTATGCACAACATTCCCGAAGGGATGGCGGTGGGCGTTGCCTTCGGTGCTTTGGCTTCGGGGCAAACGGTAGAGGGCGTTGCCGCCGTTATGCTTGCCGTCGGTATCGGCATACAGAATTTTCCCGAAGGAATGTGCGTTGCCTTCCCTTTGCGTGCCAACGGGGTTTCTAGAACTAAATCGTTTTTTATAGGTCAGCTATCGGGCGCGGTTGAAATAGTCGCAGGCGTAATAGGCGCACTCGCCGTAACCGCAGCAAGCGGAATTCTTCCTTGGGCGTTGTCGTTTTCAGCGGGTGCAATGCTTGCGGTAGTGTGTTCCGAACTTATTCCCGAAAGTTTTGCGCAAGGCAAAGTAAAGGCAACGATAGGCGTAATTTTCGGTTTCGCTTTAATGATGGTTTTGGACCTTGCCTTCGGGTAAAAAGCGCCAAAAAAGCCTGTTTTTGCATAAAATTAATATAAAATTGCTAAAAAGCGCGGAGGTTATCCCCGCGTTTTTTGCTTCAAATTATTTGTATAATTACTAAATTTTTCCGCAACATAACGGTATGGAAAAAAGTAGTAACAGAAAAACCGCAATAGTTGTAGGCGGCAGTTCGGGGATAGGCCAAGAAACCTGCCTGCGGCTTGTCAACCGCGGTTGGAACGTGGTAAACATCTCCCGCACGCCCTGCAAAAATGCAAAAGTGGTAAACGTTACGGCGGACGTTGCCGTAGGCAACGAGCTGATTGACGCAATCAAATCCGCTTGTGAAAAGTATACTGTCTCAGCGCTTGTTTACAGTGCTGGCTTCTCTATGGCTGCGCCTATCGAGTACGCCAAAGAGAAGGACTATAAATACCTCTTCGACGTAAATTATTTCGGCGCATTGAAGGCGGTTCAGGCAGTTATTCCCACCTTTAAGAACAAGGGCGGAAAGATAATCCTCGTGGGTTCTCTCGGCGGCGATTTGCCTATAAGTTTCGATAGCTTCTATTCCTCGTCGAAGGCGGCGTTGGAAATGTTCTGCCGTTCGGCTTATTCCGAGCTTAAGCCCTACGGAATCAAAGTTACAGGTCTTTTGCCCGGCGGCACGGCAACGGCGTTCACTTTCAAAAGAAAAGTGTACACCGAAGAAGAAAACAAGTCCTATTCGGGCAAGGTCAACCGTGCGGTTGCGGCGCTTGCCAATATGGAGCAGGGCGGAATGTCGCCTTCGGCGGTAGCCGAAATTATCTATAACCTTCTCATCACGGACAATCCCCCCGTAATTAAAACCTGCGGTACTAAAAATACTATGTTCCGCCTGTTTTCACGGGTTTTGCCCGAAAAGGTTACGCTCAGAATAAACGAAAGGATGTATAACCAATGAGAAGGGAATTTGACTTATCCCGCAGAGACGAGCGGGAAAGCCTTGTAAAAACGCCTAAAACGGGAGGGGAGAGAAATGACAGGAAAAACCCGTGACAATTATAACGAAAATTATCTTAACTACGTTAAAACGCAGGACCCGCCTACTCAGCACTTTAAAAACTGCGCTTCGGCTTTCGGGGTGGGCGGACTTATTTGCTGTATAGGTCAGTTTATTCGCTACATGTTTGAATTCGCCGGACTTTCGGGGGATGAGCTCGCGGGCGCGACGTCAATAGTTCTTATATTTTTAGGCTGTTTTTTGACAGGCTTAGGCGTGTACGACAGAATAGGCAGATACGCCGGCGCGGGTTCGATAGTGCCTATAACAGGCTTTGCAAACAGCGTTACTTCCCCCGCAATAGAGTTCAAAACCGAAGGCTGGATTTACGGCATGGCGGCAAAAATGTTCACCGTAGCAGGCGCTATAATAGTGTTCGGCGTGTTCTCCGGCGTACTGGTCGGTTTGGTCTATTTATTCCTGTAAAATTTTAATTGCCCCCCATATATGCCTCAAATAACGACTATTTTAAAAATTTTTTTATGGTAAAATATGAAGAAAGGTAACACCGTTTTTTTTAAAAATTCACCCTGCATAACCTCTTTTGCCGCCGTGTGCGGTTCAAAGGAAAAAGAGGGCGTTTTAGGCAAATTCGCCGATATAACTTTGGATGACGATATGTATGAAGAAAGCACTTTCGAAAAGGCAGAGTGCAAAATGCTTTCAACCGCAATTTCACTCGCAATCGAAAAGGGCGGCTATGCGGAAAAGGATATCGACGTCCTCTTTTCTGGCGATTTGCTGAACCAAATCATTTCCGCAAGTTTCGCGGCTAGGGATTTTAACTTCCCCTTTTTAGGACTGTATTCGGCTTGCTCGACTATGAGTGAAAGTTTGCTTTTAGGCGCAATGCTTGTCAATGCAGGCTACGTCAACCGCGTGGTTGCGGCAACGGGAAGCCATTTCGCCTCGGCCGAAAGGCAGTACCGTTATCCCCTCGAACTCGGCTGTACCCGACCGCCGCAAGCGCAGTGGACGGTGACGGGCGCGGGCGGCTGCGTTATTTCTTCCGAGAAGAAAGGCGTTAAAATCGTCAACGGAACGATGGGCAAGGTGTGCGACTTCGGCGTAACCGACGTGAACAATATGGGGGCGGCGATGGCGCCCGCCGTTGCTATAATAGGACCATAAGCG
>JAIDQV010000066.1 GCA_029062045.1 Clostridia bacterium | reverse complement strand
TTTTAAGCCACGTTGAAGAACTAAAGCACAGAATTGACAGTAAAATAACAGTTAATAAAGCAACGGAAAGTTGCGGTTCTACCGTAACTGTAAACTGCTGAGGAGTACGGTATGCCTAAAATTTTAACACCGTTATCACTATTTAAAAACTTTGACGTTTCGCTTCCTACATTCCCGGTCAAACTTTCATCAACGCAGATTGATGATATGTGTATCGAGCATCTGAACATTTCGGGAAGAGAAACCGGTTGTGGCAGGGTCCAGATAGCTGCCGCTTTCGCATACGACATTCAGTCGCCTGCTGCGGGAACGGTTCTTATCTTTCCTGACAGCACGGAAACGATTGACGAAGAAATTCTAAAATTCTTTGTCGCTCAAGGCTACACTGCGCTTATGGTCGATTATCGCGGTGAATGGAAAGACACAACCTTTGTTACGCGCTATCCCAGTAACGTTTCTTATGCGAATACCGCAAAGTGCGGCAGGCAGAAAGATTACGTTGACGACAGTGCAGACAAAACAAGTTGGTATGAATGGGTTGGAATCGGACTTTTTGCGCGCAAATATATTAAAGAACGTACAGGAAGCGATAATATTGCTGTTGTAGGGCTTCGCGACGGCGGCGAAATTGCCTGGAAACTTGGCGTTGTGGGCGATTTTTCCTGTATAATCCCCGTATGCGCCGCGGGCTGGAACGCTTATGCGGGCATAAGCAAATACATGTCCGAAGACCCGGTTCTTGACGAAGAAAGATACCGTTTTATCGCTGGTATCGATTCGCAAGCGTATGCACCTCACGTAAAGTGCCCTGTGTTGATGCTGTGTTCCACTAATGACCCCCGTTTCGATTATGACCGCGCTTACGATACGTTTTCACGTATAAATCAGGAGTTTATTAAGGACAGCGCAATCGCTTTTTCGTTGAAAAGTAGTGCCAGCATAAGCGCTAAAGGGATAGCTGATATGTTCCTTATGTTGGACAAAAACTTGAAGAAAAGGCAGGTTTTTATACCGAACCCGCCTGAAATTTCTGTTTTTGTTGATGAAAGGTCCAATTTGGTTGCAAGAGTGACGTTTGACAACAAAGGCATTGCCGAAAGCTGTAAGCTTTATCTTGCGGAAGATTGTATTGACTCTACGTTGCGAGAATGGTGTGTTTGCCCCGAAAAATCGAGAAAAGCCGAAAACATTTTCGATTATTATCTTAACGTTTATGAAAAAACGTCCGTTATCTTTGTGCTTTGCCGTGTAAGCTATCTAAACGGGTTTACCGTCTGGTCCAAGATGAACGTTAAAAAAATTAGCGGGCTTTTCCGTAATACGCAAAACAAATGCCGCGTTATGTACAACGAAAAAGACGTTGCTGACGATTTTGCAGTTGCTGATTCGGCGTCATTGTCTGTTGGTGGCATTTTCTTCCCGAACGAAGAAGTTCTTCCTAAATTGGTAACTAAAACACGAGGGGTAAAAGGATTATATTCACCTTGCGGGCTTTCAACTTTCAGAATGAGCAACCCCAAGTTTGCCCCTTCAAAGAACAGCATGCTTTCGATTGACTTTTTCAGCGATGAAAATTCAACGCTTACCTTGACTTTTATCGATATTACTTCGGGTGAAGAATATATTAACGAAGTTAATGTAATCGGCGGTGCTTGGCAGACGATTATTTCCGAAAGTAAGAATTTTAAAACGGTAAGCGGCGTTCCTCTTGCGGACTTTACAGGGGATTTAAAGTTTACGTTGACTTGTCCGTCAGGGTACGCTGTGAATAATATTATGTGGCTTTAAGGTGGTTTGGTGTCAAACATTGAGCTTGGAACTTCCCGACTTTTTGACGCGCGGGACAGTTTGTACAAAAGAGAGAGGCGTTCGCCTTTAAATATTTGTCTAAACATTATCATAGTTCTGTTTTGTGTGATTTTGGTTTTGGAACTTTCCTTTAACGTTCTTTTTACGGGAATTTACGTTATCGATAAGTCCATGACGCCGACTTTAATCGGTGCGCAGAACGCAAGCAGTTCGGGTGGTGAGTTCATTTATATCGATAAGTATGCAAAACCCAATTACGGTGACATTGTTGTAGTATACAGAGAAACTGAAAATGGAACGAAGGGCAACATTATCAAACGCGTGGTCGCATTCGGCGGAGATAAGGTTGAATTGATAGAAGGGGTTTTGATAGTTAACGACAAAGTGGTGGAAGAATATTATCTTGACGATAACTACAATTCGAAGGAAAACGATTGTAATACCTTTAACGAATATGTAGTGAAAGAGGGGTGTATGTTTCTCCTCGGCGATAACAGAAACGTCAGTAGCGACAGCCGACAGAACGGTGATTATCCCGTTGAAAATTTGGTGGGCGTAGTTCCAAAATGGTCAATGCAAATTAAGCCGCTAACTACAAAATTTTACACGTTTTTTAATTTCACGCTTTGGGGAAAATAATGATTGCCCCCCATATATGCCTCAAATAACGAGGTTTTAACTATTTATGCGGTTAAAAAATGCAGCAAGACTTTTTAAGAGGTAATTAATGAAAAGAGAGCAAGTTAAAGAAAAATACAAATGGAAAATTGAAGATATTTTTTCAAGCGACGAAGAATGGGAAAAGTGTTTTAAAGAGGCAGAAAATAGTCTTGACTTTGCCAAATACTCGGGCAAGCTTTCTTCGAAAACTGCCTTGTTGAAGCTTTTAAAAGAGAATGACGAATATTCAAAAACGCTTACAAGACTTGCTGTTTACGCACACATGCGCAACGACGAAGACAGGGGTGTGTCTAAATATAGTGCATACAATTCTAAAGTCGGTGCTCTTTGGTCAAAGTACGCAACAGAACTTTCATTCTATGAGCCCGAAATGGCAATGCTGGACAACGACTATTTGAATTCATTGATTTATGATAAGGATTTTTATGATTACGATTACGACATAAAAAGAATTATTAAGGGCAAGCCGCACGTCATTTCCGAGGCAGAGGAACGCTTAATCGGCATGGCTGGGGAAGTTCTTGACAGCTTTTACGAAAGTTTCGGAATGATTGACAACCTTGATTTGCCTTTGCCCGAAATAGAGTGGGAGGGTAAAACGACGAAGCTTACACACGGAC
>JAIDQV010000065.1 GCA_029062045.1 Clostridia bacterium | reverse complement strand
ATATAAGAATTTTCACATTTTCACACATATTTTTACTGTTTAATGCATTTTTAATACATTTCTATTACATTTTTTAGTTGACTTACATTATTATAATACTATATAATAAAATCAATTCTTTTTCAGACTTAAATTCGGGCGGTGCCCGAAATTACTAATATTAACGAGAGGTGTTATAGATGAAAAGAATAAAATCCTTCATTGCAGCGGCTTTGGTGGTATTACTGTCGGCGGCACTGATACTGCCGATTACGGCGTGCCACGACGAAGGCACTAACGGAAATAATACGATTTACGTAACTTCTATGGGAGGAATGGCGCTTCAAGACGTTAACGTAGAGCTTTTTGACGGCGGTTCAACCTTAGGTACTAAACAGACCGACAAAGACGGTAAAGTTAATTACGACCTTAACAGCAATACAACGTACAGGGCCAAACTTTCCGGCGTGCCCGCAGGTTTCATTACCGTAGACAGCTATGAAGTGAAAGGTTCGGAACAAACGAAGTATATACGCTTAGACTCTAAAATAATTGCAGAAAATGCACCGGCTAGCTTGCTGTATAAGACGGGCGACGTGTTGTACGATTTTGAAGAAACTTATTACACCTACAATGAAGGCGGTAAAACACCCACACCAAGAACGGCGAAACTTTCAGCCTTCTTTGCGGGAGATAAAAAAGCAGTTCTTTTAGACTTCTTCTATAACAACTGCTCTTGGTGCAATCAAGAAGCTCCTATATTAAGCGCCGCTTACGCAAAGTATTCTGATAAATTGGAAATACTCGGTATTAACGACTACGACCCGACAATGTTGCCGAACGAATACGATTCGGACGTGCAAGCGAAAGTTCAAAGCGAAAAGGTGCCTTACTTTATGTGCAAGGATGACGGCTCATTAATCGGTAGACATTTCAGAGAGCTTTTATCCAAGGGCTACCCCACCGCCATTATGATTGACAGATACGGCATTCTGTGCGACGTAGTGCAAGGGGCAAACCTTGACCAAACATTCTGGGAAAACTTGTTTGAAAAATACACGAGCGACGATTATTCGCAAAACGTAAGTCAAGGCGAGGACCCCGGTGAGGCGTTCGTACCCGACGTTCCCGGCGACTTCCCTGTAAGCATGCCCGATTCTTCCGTACTCAATTCGAATACAACGATAAACAAAACGGGCAGGAACTTAACGTTCAGCGCTGACAGGTCTAACAGCTGCTACGGCTGGCCTTGGGATTTGACTTCCGACCAAACGGCCATTTACCCCACCAACAGCGGACACAGGGGCACTATGGCGGTTATCTACGTGCAGATAGACCTTAACAAAGACGAAGTTCTGGCGTTTGACTATAAACTTTCTACTATGTCCGGATACGACTACCTCTACATTTCGTTAGACTCGCGCACGGGCACCGGACGACAGGTTTCGATGGTTTGTGGCGTACGCGAATGGCAGACCGGCTATTCTTACGCCGCACAGGAAGCGGGCAGGCACGAAATAGAGTTCAGCTATTACAAGTCAGCCGCTAGCCCCGCGAATATTACTGACGATAAAGTTTATATAAACAATTTGAGGATAGTTTCCGTTGACTCGATGAACGCTGACCTTACCGATAAGAACGAAACGTTTGAAGTTCCTTACTTTGCAACGCGCAGCTACAACAATGATACGAAACAGTTCGCGACGATTGAAAGCGTTTACCTTGCAAACGACGGTTACTACCATATCGGAACCGAAGCGAATGCATCCGTTAACGACCCCTATCTGTTGCTTGACGTAACCCACTCTACCCCTTACTTCGGTAAAAACTCCGAGAATTTATATACTTTAATAAATTCGGAAATCAACAAATACGGCGGAATGTATATAAATTCCAAAGATTACACGGATACGTTCAGATCATACATTTCCTTCTCTTCAAACTCAGCGTATACAGGACTTATACCTGTAACGCAGGAAATAAGAAATACTATTACTACACTTTACAACGCTAATATACCAAAGGGCGCACCCTATTACAGTAAAGACGGCTGGTTGCAGTTCTGCGTATATTACAAACAGTACGGTATTCAGCAAGAACTTTCCGACCCCATCAAAGGCTTGG
Organism: Clostridia bacterium; assembly: GCA_029062045.1. Lineage (GTDB taxonomy): Bacteria > Bacillota > Clostridia > Christensenellales > Borkfalkiaceae > Coproplasma. The sequence continues at coordinate 3,245 of JAIDQV010000065.1, read as the reverse complement.
CGTACTTCTCAGCTTTCGATACGGTTGAAACTACCGGGTTGGATATGCCGACTTACGTAGAAGTTGAAAAGGGCAAGGGTCAATTCATAAAAGAAGACGGTAAATATATCGACGTTGAAGGCACAAACAAAGCGTCCGACGGCAATTATAATCTGAATGAACATATAAACAAAGTTCACTTCGAAACGGTATTCATGCCGCGCGGATATATGTATAAGTTCACCCCCTCGAAATCGGGCGTGTACAGCATCAACGGAATTGACTGCTATTACTACAACAATGACGAATCCGTAACAGACGACGAAGCAACGGATGCATTCCTTTACGACGGAAGCCTGAAAGTTTCCCACGCGTACGCCCATCCTATTGCGTTCAGCGATTCAGACAGGTATGAGAGAAACAATATCTCCGAGAGCTTCAAAATAATTCACTATCTTGAAGCAGGTAAAAGTTATTACATTAACGTATCGTTCCGCGTAGTTGAAACAACGGGCGACTTCGCGTTCAGAATTGATTATCTGGGCGAAGAGTACAGTTATATTTCACAAGCGGCTTCAAACTCTTATGCTTTGGACGAGAACAGCAAGATGGTTCTTCCCCTCTACTGCGATCCTGCTTTCGACGACACGCACAAATATTCTTATGACGGCGGTACAACGTACGAAAACGTTTGGTACGATAAGAATGGCGGCGGAATGATTTACGTTGACTTAACGCAATTATCGTCGATGTTTGACCGCTTTACGGCAGAAGAGGTTATGGACAAAGATACGCCTACGGCTCAATACAAGTTCAAGCTAAACGAAGACGTGGTTTATACGACCGAGGACGATGACGGTAATATAAAAACCGTTACGGTTGCTTTCGACCTTGAAAAGACTTACGGCGGAAAGGATAAAATCCCCGAAGTATTGAAAGAGGTATTGAAAAAGTATCCTATTGCGGACTATACCGACACAATGAATGGGTACCTTGCTTTATCGAAAGCAGGCAAGCTGGAAACCAGCGAAGAATACGGACTTGTGCCCGTCAACGAAGAGCTGTACAGCATACTTCAACTTTATAACGCAAAGTTCTTCGGGTACGACTCCCCCGACGAATGGCTTAAAGCATGCTGCTTCCGCCTTAACGTCAACGCTAACAATCATGGCTAATTTACTGTAACCGAAGTCCCCCGTACTTCACGGTACGGGGGAAATTTTCAAAACATCAGAGGTAAAAAAATGAAAACTAAATTTAAATTGCTTATTGTGCTGCTTGTAACTTTTTGCGCAACTTTGGTTTGCGGCTTGGTTACAGCGTGCAAGGATGACATAGATTACGGCGACCCCGCAAAGGACGGCTATATTATTACCGTGCTTTTCCCCGACGGCTCCCCCGTTACGAATATGGACAGCGACGACCCTAGATATTACATCCCCACTGCCGAGCTTACAGATATGGACGGTAACAGAATAGCAAAGGCAGAGATTAACGCTTCGGGCGTGGCGCAAATTAACTATTATGAACCGGGCGAATATTATATTAAGTTGACGGATTACCCTACCGGATACGCTTTTGACAATACTTCGGTTAAAACATCCGCTGACAGAGCGAGATACACCGTAAGCCTGGAAATGGGTCCCCCTACAACCTACACTATAAATTTAAGCTATCCCGACGAAACTCCTATGCCCAACGTTACCGTTAGTTTTATGGACGGAACAAAACTTGTTACAGTAGTGACAACGGACAATGACGGCGTTGCAACTACGCTTAAGATACCGCGCGGAATTTACGACATAGTGCTTGAAGGACTTCCCAAAGGTTACAGCTACAAGTCGGTAAAAACCACCATAGCTGCATGGCCTATGTACATCACGGCTATCGGCGCAACGGATATTACTTTTGAGGATGAAGACAAACTTAACGAAGCGGGCGTTGCGGTTTGGGATACTGCGCTTAACGACTATGCGTTACCCGTTATAAGGTTTGACAAAACTGCCGACTGTTACGTTTATACTGCGAACGTCGGCGCAGGTGAAGAAGTCTTCTTCAGAATCAACGCACCTAAGACGGGTTCTTACACGATAGGCTCGAAGAGCGGCAACGATTACGTTATTCAATTCTACAATAACGATTTGACCTATGTTGACACATCATTGACAATTTCAAGCGCATCGAACAACGGCAACAACATACAGAGAATGCAAATTGAAGAGGGCAAAACGCTTACATTCTCTGTTAAGTCCGAAAGCCGCAAGGCAGCCAAAGTTGAAGTTTTGATATGCTTACCCGTTCCCGAACCGGAAACTGTTACAGCTACAGCGGTAGGCACTTATACTTTGAAGTTTGAAAAGTTTAATATGGCTATCCTCAACTTTATTACCTCTCCTGACGGCAACGGCTTTGGTCAAGGCGTTTATAAAATCAGCTCAGACCCCCAAAACACCTACGACGTTATGATTATAGAGTATTCCGTTACAGGTAACCCCGTTGCAGGCAACGGCGATTTGCCCGAACCGTACAGTGATTACAGCGGTAACGACAACGGCGCAGGCGACGGACTGAACTTTGTTTTTACAAACTCTTTCCCCACTAGTTACCTTGGCAATACCATACCGTACCATATTATTATAAAGGATGCGGTTATAAACTATCCCGTTGAGATAAACGTTACGATTGAAAGAACGGGCGACGCGATAGAAACAGAAGTTATAACCGAAACGGCAGTAGCCCACGTTGATACGAAGTACGCAAATCAAACCGGCACGTTCACCTGGATGCCCACTAACAATTCGGTAGAGCCTTACAGAAAGGCTGACGGAAATTGGTACGTTCAAGTTGACGGTCAAGAAAAGGCGTTGGTTGTAGCTATAACCAAAAAACTTTCGGGCCAGGCGTACTCTTTTGCAAACGTAGAGTATTTCGGCGAAGAAAGCGGAGAAAACAGCGAACCCACAGCGACTAAGCAAAATAGCAAACTTACAGTTTACGATCTTGCATCCAGCACTACCAGGTGGGACTACGCTAACTTTATTAAGCAATACGAAGGTTACGTAAACGATGACGGCGTTTATCAAGTCAACGACGAGTTAAAGCTGTTCCTTGAACGGTATATGGCCAACAACTTTGCCGACTTTAATAATAACAAACCCGCACAGCCTTGGCTTTTGGGTTGCGGATATTATGCTTAAAAACTAATTTACCAAAACGGCAGTCCCCCCCCCCCCAAAACAAGGCCGAGGTATATAAACAAAAAATAA
>JAIDQV010000064.1 GCA_029062045.1 Clostridia bacterium | reverse complement strand
TGTTAAGGAACTTGAAGATTGCGAAAAGGGGCTTAAAAATGAGTAATTATAAGACTTACAGAAAAGAAAAGTGGCTATATTTCGCGTTTGCCATAATCGCTTACTTTCTGCCTTTCATAATCGTCACGGCTTGTCTGTTGCCTATGGTAAAGGCGGCGGAAGGCTTTAAAATAGCAATGGGGTTGGGTATAGTGGTAATTAACGCGATACCCTTTCTCATGGGCGTATTTAAAGCGTTTTTTGCACATTTTCCTATGTTTAACTTGCTTGCTGTAATATTTCTGTTGCTTGCAGCGTTCTTCGCGCTTGACGCCTTTAAAAGCTATATGGAAACGCTGTGCTGGATAGAGCTTGCAGCGGCGGTTGGTAGCGTTATTTCGTGCATATTATGGGGGCAATACAAAAAATACGCCGATTTTAACCGCACTATGAAAGCCACGGTTAAGAGCGGCGCTTTCAAAATGAAGGAGGATAAAGAATAATGATAAAAGACCCAGAAAAAGATATTAGTATAGTTCAATCTAAACCGCAGTTTCGAAATATGTCGTTTACAAAGCTTTTGGACAGTATGACTATATCAACCGTGATTATTATTTTCATATCGGTTGCTATGCTATATTTGACCAATATCTCTATCGATTTAAATATGTCTTTGAAGGACTTTGGGTATGAGGCTGCAATTCTGTACATTTTTACCGTGACGATAAATTTTTTATCCCGCTCGGTGGCAAAGCGAAAAGGGCGGGAAACGGACGCGCATAAAAAAGCATTTGACCTAGTAGAGAATTTTGAAAACGAGATAATCGAAAAAGGGCTTCGTGGCAAGGAAGGCGAATACTGTCGCAACTGGGAAGAGAAAGAATTGCGCTTTACTCGGCAAACCGTGCTGTCATCCGCGGGAATAAATCTTAAAGATTTCGAAAGTACCTATCTTATGTATTCAGATAGAGAGTTGCTGGGAAAGAAGGAAGAATTGGGGCTTACGGAGTATCAGCTGAAAATAATAAAGAAAGCACGCAAAATCAAGCGGCTTAAATACGATGAGAAGTATTTGTCTACAACCCTTAAGACGGGGCGAAGAGTATCGCCGGCGGGTGAGATAAATACCTCAAAGTTTGAGCGGTTTCGCACAGTGCAGTACCTAATTACAGCAATGCTTGGAGTATGCGTTTCAGCGTCGCTTGCACTTGATATAATTGCTAACCCTACGTTTGGGACGGTTGTCATGTGTATAATCAAAATAATAACAATACTCATCTCGGCGATAGCCGGTATGCTTGGCGGCTATAAACTTACGGCAGACATGGAAACTGCGGAGTTAACGCGTAAAGCCGCTGAACAGAAAAACTTCATAAAGTGGTGCGAGGGGAAGACAGTCTAAATTCTATCCACCAAAAACCAAGCCCAGTTCAAGCGTCTTTTTGGTGGAGGATTATTATGATACATAAAATCACATCAGAAGAAGTTTTGAAGTACCTTGGTGACTATTTGCAATTATCTTTAAATGAAATAAAAGATCTGCCCGAAAGGAAAGGTAATAGCTTTCTTAACGGGTCGTATTATGCTTTTGTAGAATGTTTGGAGATAATAACTATCTTTTGGGACAAAGCTCATTTATACGATTTAGACTTCGCTCCGGAAGAAAGATTTCCTTTAGACTAAATAAGTTGTAGAGTTTAGCGTAGCTGCTTGCGGTTTTGCAAGCGGTATTTCGACATACAAAAAATGAACAGATTAAAAAGCCGTGTGATGATTCACACGGCTTTTTTGCTTACTTATTATAATTAAATTTATTGCTCAAAATAAAATC
>JAIDQV010000063.1 GCA_029062045.1 Clostridia bacterium | reverse complement strand
TAATATAGAAGTAACGGCGGGACAAGCGTTCACGCCGATTTATTTTACCAAGAAACGCGAAATTTTTGATAAGTCCGTCTGGAAGGATAGGCTTTAAGGAGGTTAATTAAAAATGATATTTTTTGTAGGAAACGACGGTACGGTAATAAACTCCGTGCCGTCGCCCGTTTATCAAGGCTCTGCAAATGCGAACGATATTTATTTGGTTGCACCTTTTGCGGCGAACTTGTCGGCAACGGTAGCGTTTAAGCTGCCGAACGGAGTTTATACCGAGCGTTAGCCGATGAAGCTTGTAAACGAGCTTGCGGGCATAGTAAACAAGGAGACGGGTCAGACGTACAACGGTTGGCAGTTTTCTATGCCGAATGAAATTACTCAGTATTTCGGTACGGTAACGGCGCAATTCTTTTTCTATTCTCCGCAAGGGGTTTTGCTTGGAACGAGCTCAACGACCTTTACGATTGGCAAGGGCGTGCCGCAAATATTGCCCCCTACGCCTACGGAGAACGTGTACGACTTAATACTGGAAAATATTTCGGCATTAGCGCAAGAGATAAAAAACGTATCAAATAAAGCAATAGTAATTTGGGGCTTTAACGAAGCTGTTGACATTTCAGATTTAAATTGGGAGGTAAGATAAAATGGCAACTTTTAAACCTATAGCAATTAACCAAGATGACGTTGTACTTGCGTACAACGAGGGTCAGTACATAGTAGCGACCAAAAGCTTTTCCGATGGTACGAATGTATATGAACCCGGTGTATACGTGGACATGCTGGGTGGAAGGCAACAACTCACGATGAAAGGTGCGAAGGGTGAACCCGGTACGCCCGGCGAGCGGGGACAGCAGGGTATACAGGGCATTCAAGGTATACAAGGCGAACCTGGTCCGGCTGGCGCAAACGGGCGTTCTTATGAAATTAACGGACAAGTGGATACACCGGAAGAACTTCCGACTCCTTCAGCTACGTATCTCGGGGAAGCGTTCTTTGTCGGTACGGAAGAGCCGCGCTTGGTCTACGCGTGCGTTGAGTATGAAGGCGTTCTTTCGTGGGAAAATCAAGGTACATTGCAAGGCCCTCCGGGGGAGCGTGGACCCCAAGGCGTAGAAGGTCCGCAAGGCCCCGAAGGAATTCAAGGTCCTCAAGGAGAGCAAGGACCGCAAGGCGAGCCCGGCAAAAGCTTTGATATAAACGGAAATTATCCGGGTGTTACGGTTGGAAAGGCAACTGACGCGGAGAATGCGGCGACGGCAACCAAGTTACAGACTGCGCGCACTATAGACGGGTTAAGTTTTGACGGCTCCGCCAATATAAATCATTATGCAGTGTGCGGAACCGTGGCTGCAACCCAAGCGAAAGTGGTGTCCTTAACGGGGTTTGAGCTTGTTGCTGGTGCGCGAATCACCGTAAAATTCAATGCGGCAAACACTACCCCTTTCCCAACGCTTAACGTAAACGGCACGGGTGCGAAAACTATCAAGGCTGATGGCGACACTCAATATGTCAAATGGATATCGGGTTCCGTTATGGACTTCGTTTATGACGGTGATAACTGGGTTGTTATTGGCGGTTATCCTCTTAAAGGAATGCGTATTGGGTTCATTTACTCGGCAGATAATAGCACAAGTCCCGAAATTCTTTACGGAGGTACTTGGACACCGATAAGGGGGCGTTCAATACTTGCTTATGATACCACAACAGCAAACCCGTTGTACAAAGGTGCTTATTCTACTACTACTCAGTACTATAAAAACGAAATCGTGTCTTACAACTCTAATTTTTGGGTTTGTAAACAAGATGTAATTAATACTGCTCCCACATCAAACTCTGCTTATTGGGCTCTTTATGCTCCTGGTTATGAAGGCGGTAGTGCAGACGCTGTTGTTGTAGGCCATAACCACGGACAAAAAACGGCAATTAACGCAAGTGTCGCTAGTACCTTAGAGCGAATTCGTAGCGGTGGTGCTGCATATGGATATGTAACAACTCCACAATCTTTTAACGAGGGAGCGGGTGATGTTCTAAATACATACGACACGGGCGAAAACGGCACGGGTAAAAATATGTCACTTTACCATGTTTCATATGTATGGAAGAGAACGGCTTAATATAAAGGAGAATGAAATGAAAATAATCAAACTTAAACCCAACGGTGTAGGGCGGTACGACAGCGTATCGCCCTTTATCGTTACTGATAGCAGACTCGAACTGCAAATAGAGTTTCCAAACTTTAACGGCGAGTTTTATCTCGTTTACGAAATCGATGACAAAACGGACAAGAGATTACTCCCCCGCAGCGGGCAGATAGTTCTTGAAAATCTTTCTGCCGGTGAATTAAATGCGGAA